>JAAHGE010000094.1 GCA_010672635.1 Desertifilum sp. SIO1I2
CTCACAGCCCTGATCATTCTGGGCGCCACCCTGTTCGGCCTTGGCGCCACCAGCGAACACATCACCCGTCAGGCGGAACGCGATTTCCCGCCGGAAGGCCGGATCGTCGAAGCGGGCGGTATCCGTCTCCCCCACCTCCCCATCCTCTTTAACCCAACTCCCAATTCCCTTCCTAAGAAAGTGGGGATTTGGGAAAAAATTAGTGAAAATGCAAAGAGAAGCACAGAAAGTTATTGAAGTCTTCTCAAGCAAATTCATGCAGTATTGCTCTGCCATGCGTCAATTCCGTTTTCAGATCGCTGCAATTCGTCAGCGCCTTTATACTCAGCCGATACGAGCCGTTGCGATCGCCCTAGTTGCGATCGCCCTCAGCCTCATGGCTGGCGTTCCCTCCGCTCAGGCTAGAACCACCGCCCCCAATCCGGCCGTTGCTACCGCTAAATCTATTCAACCCTACCTTGACCGGGTTGAGAAGCAAATTCAAGAATTTACCCTCGACAACGGCTTAAAATTCATCGTTCTCGAACGTCACCAAGCACCCGTCGTCTCCTTTATCACCTATGCGGATGTGGGAGGAGTAGACGAACCCCCCGGTCAAACCGGCGTCGCGCATTACCTCGAACACCTTGCTTTCAAAGGGACTGACCGGATCGGCACCAAAAATTACGCCGAAGAAAAACCCCTACTCGCTCGCCTTGACCAACTATTTGACCAAATTCAAGAGGCCTTAGCCGCCGGAAACACCCAACAAGCCGAACAACTCCAAGCCGAGTTTGAACAAACGCGCGCCTCAGCCGCCGAGTATTCCGTTCAAAACGAATTTGGACAAATTGTTCAACGTTCCGGCGGAGTTGGCTTAAATGCCACCACCTCCTCCGATGCCACCCGCTACTTCTACAGTTTCCCTGCTAATAAGCTGGAATTGTGGATGTCTTTAGAGTCGGAACGCTTCCTAGACCCCGTATTTCGCGAGTTCTACGAAGAAAAAGAAGTCATCCTCGAAGAACGCCGGATGCGAACCGATAACTCGCCATTAGGCAAGATGATTGAAGTGTTCCTAGAAACCGCATTTCAAGTTCATCCCTATCGCCAACCCGTCATTGGCTACGAACAAGACCTACGAAACCTGAGACGAGGGGATGTTCAAGCCTTCTTTGACGCTTATTACGTTCCCAGCAATTTAACCATTGCCATTGTTGGGGATGTAGAGTTAGACAACGTTAAAAGACTGGCTCAAATCTACTTTGGTCGCTACGAAGACCGACCGAGAGCTTCCCAAGAACTTCCCGCAGAACCCCCGCAAACTGAAACGCGCAGCGTCACCGTCAGCTTACCTTCTCAACCCTGGTATTTAGAAGGCTATCACCGTCCGGCGTTAAACCATCCCGATCATGCCGTTTACGATATGATGGGCAGCATCCTCAGCGATGGTCGCACCTCTCGCCTGTATAAATCTTTAGTTGAAGACCAACAGGTCGCTTTAGCGGCGGCTGGGTTTAGCGGTTTTCCTGGCAATAAGCACCCGAACTTAATGCTGTTCTACGCGTTAACAGCACCGGGTCGCACTGTTGATGATGTCACCAAGGCATTGCGGACGCAAATTGAACGGCTGAAAGCCGAACCCGTGACCCAACAGGAACTAGAACGCGTCAAGACCCAAGCCAGAGCAGGTTTATTGCGATCGCTCGATTCTAACTCAGGGATGGCGAGTTTGCTTGTGGAGTACGAAGCCAAAACCGGATCGTGGCGCAACCTCTTCAAAGAGCCAGAATATATTGAACGGGTGAGTGCTGCCGATATCGAGCGGGTGGCTCGCGCGACCTTTACTCCCCAGAATCGCACGGAAGGTCGCCTCTTATCTCAGTCCGCGTCCTAAGACCCGACCGCTTGCCTTTGTTGCTCATCTCAAATCGGATTGTCAAGTATCGACCATGATTAATTTACGAATCTTTCGCCGTCGCGGGAGAATGCGCTATCTCTGGATATCGCTATTGCTGGTGAGTATGATGGTGGTGAGTCAGTGGCGCATCCCCGCAATTGCAGCCACCGCCAGACACTACACGGAGTTAACCTTCGGCCCGCTGCCGGAAATCCAATTCCCCGATTATACGCGCTATCAAATGCGGAATGGCATCACGGTATTTTTGATTGAAAACCGCGAGTTGCCTTTAGTCAATGGAACGGCGATGTTTCATACCGGGGGACGCCTCGAACCCGCCGATAAGGCTGGTTTAGCAAGTCTGACTGGAGAAGTGATGCGAACCGGAGGAACCCGCCAACATCCGCCAGCAGAATTGAATCAACTGTTAGAACAACGCGCGGCTTCGGTGGAAACTTCCATTGATACTTCTGTCGGTGAAGCGAGTTTTAGCGGTTTGTCCCAAGATACCGAGCAAATTCTGGAGTTATTTGCTGAGGTATTGCGCGAACCGGCGTTTGTTCCCGAACAGTTGGAGTTAGCCAAAACCCAGCGACGCGGGGAAATTGCTCGCCGCAATGATAACCCGGATGGTATTGCTCGGCGCGAGTTTCAAAAACTTGTCTATGGCAGTTCGAGTCCCTATGCTTGGACGATAGAATATGACAACCTCGACAATATCCGTCGCGAGGATTTAATTAACTTCTACCAGCAGTATTTCCATCCCAATAATATGATTTTGGGAATTGTTGGAGATTTTGATACGGCGACGATGCGCCGACTGTTGGACGAAAAGTTTGGCGACTGGCAACCCTCTCCTCAATTCCAGCGTCCGGCGTTACCTGGGGTGCAACAAGCCAATTCAGGTGGCGTATTTGTGATTGACCAGCCGCAGTTGACTCAAAGTAATATCTTGTTGGGTCATTTGGGGGGACAGCTTGATAGTCCCGACCATGCGGCGCTAACGGTGATGAATGAGGTTCTCAATGGGTTTGGGGGTCGCTTGTTTAATGAAGTGCGATCGCGCCAAGGTTTGGCCTATTCTGTATATGGCTATTGGAATCCCCGTTTTGATTATCCCGGAACGTTTATCGCTGGAGGACAAACCCGTTCTGAAGCAACGGTTCCCTTTATTGAGTCGGTGATGTCGGAAATTGAGCGCATTCGCACTTCTCCAATTTCGTCTCAGGAGTTGCAATACGCTAAGGACTCGGTGTTAAATTCGTTTGTCTTTAATTTCCAAGACCCCTCTCAAGTTCTAGCGCGGCTCATGCGTTACGAATACTATGACTACCCGGCTGATTTTATCTTCCAATACCAGCGCGGAGTCGAAAATACCACAATTGCCGATATACAGCGCGTCGCTAGAACCTATCTCAAACCTGAAAATATGGTGACGCTTGTAGTTGGCAACAATCAAGCGATTAATCCTCCCTTAAGCAGTCTGGCTCAGGGGACTTCAGTGACTTCGATTGATATCACAATTCCAGAGCGGAGTTCAACTTAAAGATCGCCTATCGGGGGTGCAAACCCCCGTGCGATTGTTCGGGTTCTTTTTTATGACAATTGACCTGAGAATTGAAAATTGGGCAACTTGCACTGTTAGAAATTTACTGGAATGTGCCTTATCTCTAATGGTGAATGTTCGTGTAAATTAGATGGATTAATTTGTTACCTCAGCACTGAGTTTATTTTAAGAAATTTAAGCCAATTAAGATTATTCAGTGGCTTTTTACACAAAATGTTTTTATGAAACTTGTATATAAATAATTCAATTTATATTCATTAATCTTCTTAGAACAGATTTTAAACATCGATTTGTAAGCTATTGAGCAATCGTAAGATATAAATTATTGCAGACTTCTCTCTCTGAAGATAGAGAACTAGAGTAGTTCATGTTGATAGTCTTTTAAGTAACATTGCTGCGGCTGTAAAGGCTTTTTGTTGAGACTTATAACTTCTCGTTATTTTAAGCAGAATGATGCCGCAAATATTGCTGTGCAAGGTATAAGTTTAGGTTCAATTTTGATATCTAACCGCTAATCCCAGATAGGAAAACCTGCTGTCAATCAGCTATTGCAGTTCATCTAGCGGGAGTAATCATGTCAAATCATCATTCATCTTCTATCTCCTCCGACCCAACAACCTCCAATCAATCGCCTGAGCCAAACCACTCATCCAGGCAACGAGAGCGAATCATTGCTGTTATTGTGGTAGCGATCGGTGCAGTACTCCTCTCAGTATTAATTTTGGGAAGATTTAGCTTTGCCTATCTTCCTGTGCAAGCAGCGGTACTCAACCCGGAAATGGCTGCCATTGATGAGGCTTATGACTTATGGGGGCAAAGCATCACCACTGCTGAGGCTGAAAGTCTATTAGCAACTGAGCAAGGACGACAAGCTCTTTCTCCTGCCAATGGAGCCGTCCAAATCACCAATGAGTTGGTGCAGCTTGGACGAGAAACGTTTTATCAAGAAACCTTTAACAGCGAGCGCTTCTTTACCGATGTCGTTGGCTGGCTAGAAGGTGGAATTCGTCTTGGGGACTATATCTCTGCAATTGTAGGACTCGCAGGTCGCGGTACCGATAATTTGCAAGTTCGCCTGAGTCGAGATGTGACCGTGGGCGGACAAACCTTTGAGCAAGGTACTGTACTCAACACTGGACTTGACGTTGCCCCAGGATCGTTACTGCCGATGGGTGCCCAAGTGAGCTACGATCGCGGGCGAATTCGTTTAGGGCTGACCTGTGCTGTCTGCCACTCAGCGTTCGATCCGGTGTCTGGAGAGGTGGTAGACGGCGTAACGAATCAAAATTTGAATGCCGGATTAATCTTAGCAATGGCCTCAAATTCTGCCGCTTACTTCACGCATACGGGTGTTGATGTGCGCGAAATGATCGATGGCGATGAAGTCATGACGCTGCCCGACGGCACGCAGCAGGCCCTTCCCGATCGACAAGCCCTAGAAGATGCAGTTGATGCAGAACTACTTGCCTGGCCGCCGGGTAGTTTTGATACAACAACGGACTTGGTGAACAATCCCGTGCGGGTGCCAGACTCTTTTACGCGGGGAGATCATCCCTTTGCCTGGACTGGAAACCAGGTTGTTGGCCCGTTTCGGGGACTCAGTACCCTAAATAATAATGTATTTACGGTTGGCGCAGATACCTTGTCGGACGCTGAAACAATAGCAGTTTTGTACGATCTCGATCCTGAAGAGTATCGCGCGATCGTGCTACGGAACGCCTCCTATGACCCGATCCGCTACGATCCAGCCACAGAAACTCGTCCCCCCTCTGAGTTGATCGAGGCGCAAGGTCACTGGTCGCCTATTGCGACCTTTGCAGATGGGCTACCGCTACCGACTTTCCCGCAATCATCTTTAATGAGTTTGATTAGTTTTGTGGCAGGTACGCCCGGTTCGTTTGTCTGGCAGGAGAACAATGCGATGTCTGCTTTTCAGGACAGGCTGATCGCACCTCCGCCGCCTCAAATTGCGGATCTTTCTGTTCGAGAACGGGGGCGTCAAGTTTTCAGTTCGGCAGGGTGCGTGTCTTGTCATGCGGGAGCAGCCTTAACTAATAATACTGTCTTGCCGATCGCAGAAGTGGGAACTGCTCCAACGAGAGCGCGCAGCCTCGCGGCGATATGGGAGCAATTAGCTCCTCCCCAAACCCAAAGTTTTGATACTCCGATTCCAGTACCCGAAGATGCCCGCGTGCTTGAGGTTCCTTTGGATGATGTCGATTGGGATCAAATAGAATTAGCTTGGGCTGCGGATGGGGAAGGGGGTTATAAGGTTAAAGGGTTGTTAGGAACCTATTGGAATGCGCCTTACTTGCACGATGGTGGGGTTGCGGTGGGAGACAATATTGAGACGGAAGTGGGTGTTCCGGCAACGCTGATGTCGAATGTTCGCGTGAACCCGGCGAATAGTTTACTGGGTTTGATCGATCGGCAATTGCGCGATCGCATTATTCAAGCCAACCGTGAAGCGGGACTCGAAGCGGTCGATGTACAGGGTATTGGACATGAGCATTGGGTGGATGAGGCGGCAGGTTTCAGTGCTGAAGACCAACAAGCCTTAATTCAATATCTGCTTTGGCCTTCGGATCTCCCGATCCCGGTTGAAACAGAAGCAAATGAAGCGGCTTCAGAGCTGGTTGCAAGCAACTAGAGCAGAATTGAAACAAAAACTGACGATCGGGTACGATCGTCAGTTTTTGGCGCTGAGAACGCTTTTAACGATGGCTAAACTTCGACTTTAACGCCTTTCCAAAACGCGATATAGCCTTCAATATTTTTGGCGCGTTCTTTGGCTTGGGGATAATACCAAGCGGCGTCCTTATTGGTTTCTCCATTCACCACAATACTGTAGTAACTGGCAACCCCTTTCCAAGGACAAGTGGTGTGGGTATTGCTTTCTTGAAAATACTCGCGGTTGATTGCATCGGGGGGGAAATACTGATTTCCTTCAACCACCTCAGTGCGATCGCTCTCGGCTAAAATCGCACCATTCCAGATCGCTTTCGGCATAACTCAATTCAACTCCATAACGTTCCCACTGGATTCTAGCGCGTTATTCGATCGATCAAATGAGTCAGTTTCTCGATAAGATAACAGGAACAGCGCTCAGTGAAGTGTATTCTCAGGCTTGTAGTAGCTTGCGAATGAATGCCATGAAATCAACCCCTCCCTACCCCATGACCGAACGAGAACGCGTTAACCTTCAGCGCATGATTGACTATTCTTCAGTCAACTCGTTGGCAGAAGTCTGGGCGATCGCATCTCGGCAATTTAGCCAGATTCCGGCAATTATCGAACCGCACGCTAAACCCGAAGTCAGCCTGACCTACGGGCAACTGTATCAACAAATGCAGCAATTTGCCGCAGGCGTGCAAGCATTGGGAGTCCAAGTGGGCGATCGCATTTGTCTATTTGCTGATAATAGCTCTCGTTGGTTGATTGCCGATCAAGGGATGATGATCGCCGGAGCCGTTGATGTCGTCCGCAGCGCTCAAGCCGATAAAGACGAACTTCTCTACATGATCGACAATAGCGGCTCAACCGGGTTAGTGGTTGAAGATATCGCAACCCTGCAAAAAATTCGCTCTGGCTTAGACGCTCTCCCGCTGAAATTTGTAATTTTGCTCAGTGCAGAAGAACCTCCCGCCGAAGAAGGTTTTAACGTTCTCAACTTCCCGCAATTGATGGAGTTGGGTTCAAGCCATTCCCTACAACCTGTTGAGCAAAATCTAAGAGCCTTAGCGACCTTAATTTACACCTCCGGCACCACCGGGAAACCTAAAGGCGTGATGCTGTCTCACGGGAACCTGCTCCACCAAGTCAGCACCCTCGGCGTTGTGCTGCAACCTCAACCCGGTTCTCGCATTCTGGCCATTCTCCCCACTTGGCACGCCTACGAACGCTCCTGCGAATACTTCCTATTTTCCCAAGGTTGCACCCAGATTTACACCAATCTGCGGAATGTGAAAACCGATCTGAAAAAGTATAAACCGAACTACATGGTGGGCGTTCCTCGGTTGTGGGAATCCATTTATGAAGGGGTGGAACGTCAATTCCGCGAACAACCCCCCAAAAAGCAAAAACTGGTCAACAACTTCCTAGCTGCTTCCGGACGCTACATTGAAGCCAAGCGCACCTGGCAAGGGTTGAATTTAGCCAATCTCAACCCCAGTTTACCGCAACGTCTGGCCGCCGCCGCTCAGATGGCGATGTACTACCCCGTCCATCGGCTTGGAGAGCAATTGGTGTACAAGAAAGTCCGCGAAGCCACTGGCGGAGAAATTTACCAAGTGATTAGCGGGGGGGGGTCTTTAGCCAAACACCTCGATACTTTCTTTGAAATTGTCGGAATTGAAATTTTAGTCGGGTACGGACTTACCGAAACCTCCCCAGTCACGAATGCGCGGCGTCCTTGGCGCAACCTGCGGGGTTCTGCGGGTCAGCCTATCCCCGGAACCGAGATTAAGATTGTAGACCCCCAAACGCGCCAACCGTTACCCGTTGGAGAGCGAGGCTTAGTGTTGATTCGCGGCCCGCAGGTGATGCAAGGCTATTACAACAATCACCAAGCGACGGCGAAAGCGATTGATGCAGATGGGTGGTTTGATAGCGGCGATTTGGGTTGGGTGACACCAGACAACGATTTAGTCTTAACCGGACGCGCCAAAGATACGATTGTGCTAACCAATGGCGAGAATATTGAGCCGCAACCGATTGAAGATGCGTGTTTAAGAAGTCCTTATATTGACCAAATTATGCTGGTTGGACAAGACCAGCGATCGCTCGGTGCTTTAATTGTCCCCAATACTACGGCTCTAGAGCAATGGGCGCAAGAAACCAACCAAGCAACTCTCCTCTCGCCTCAACTAGATTTAGGGCATAAAGCGATTCAAGAGTTAATTCGCCAAGAACTCAACCGGGAAGTGAAAAACCGTCCGGGATATCGCGCCGACGACCGAATCGGTCCGTTTCGCCTGATTGCCGAACCCTTTTCGATCGACAATGGCATGATGACCCAGACATTAAAAATCAAGCGACCCGTTGTCAGCGATCGCTATCGCGATATGATTAACGGGATGTTTGAGTAAAGGTCACTCCCTCCTGGGGTTTGAGTCCGCAACTGACCCACAACCCCCCGCGAGACGGGTAGATCCAACCGACTCCATTTCTCAATATTTCTCACCGCTTATGGATACTTCTCAATCACACTTGCTCTTGAAGCGACCCGTTACCGTGAAAGCAATTGTTACGCCTCGCTGGAAAGAAGAAGCGCAACAGCAGTTACAAACTCAACTCAATCAAGTGGATAACCAACTGCAACAGTTGGAAATGCAGGGACAGCGAATGATTGCTGAGATCCAAAAGCAAACCATTCAACCCCCTGGTCCCCAAACGGTTCAGCAAATGGAAAATGTCCAATTGCAAGTGAACCAGCGTAAAAACGAACTGCTCGAACAAAAAAACATGATGCTTCAGCAGTTGAATCAGGTACAAATGCTCGAACTCAACCAAGAAGTAGACCAAGGTCAAATTGATAGCTTCTTCCGCATCGAACCTGGGGATAACTTGATTCAAAAAATGCGCGTGGAAATTCTTCTCCGAGATGGAGTGGTTGAAGAAATTCGCGGCGATATCTAAATTCGATTCCAGAGTCAGGGCGATTGGGTACAATTCTAGAGGATTGTTCCAATTGTGGCGAGAAAGTGCCAAAAAAGCTGCACATTCGCATCCTCGATTGTCCCCATTGTGGGTGTCGTTTGGATTGCGACCAGAATGCAGCGATTAATATCAAAATATAGAGCGGTAGGGCAGTCCGTTCTTAAAGCCAAACGTCTCCTAAGCGATAGCCGGATTGGTTTGGAAGCCTACATCGTACCTGTACTTAGGTCGGTGTAGGAGCTGTCACGTCGAGAATAATTGCTCGCCTCGCGCTTGTAGACAACACATCAACGGATAACAGACAACGAACAAATGACAATCCATGAAGTATTCATGCCCGCCCTTAGCTCAACGATGACTGAAGGGAAAATCGTTTCTTGGGTCAAATCGCCGGGAGAAAAGGTAGAAAAGGGCGAGACGGTAGTGATTGTAGAATCGGATAAGGCCGATATGGATGTAGAGTCCTTCTACGAAGGCTACCTGGCTACCATTATTGTAGATGCTGGGGGGGTTGCTCCGGTCGGAGAGGCGATCGCGCTGATTGCCGAAACCGAAGCTGAAATTGAAACCGCTAAACAGCAAAGCGCCCAAAAATCTGCACCTCAACCCGTTGCGGCTAGCACCTCAACCCCCGGTACGCGCACCGGAACCGCCAATCCTCAAGCGCCAGAACTGACTCAGCCTGTCGCTGAAACAGCAGCGCAGCAGATTAGCCACAAAAATGGTCGCACAATTGCCTCTCCTCGCGCCCGCAAGCTAGCGAAAGAGCTAAAAGTCGATCTGAGTACCTTACAAGGGAGCGGCCCCTACGGGCGCATTGTAGCCGAAGATGTGGAATCTGCCGTAGGTCGAGCAAAAATCGCACCGCCAGCCCCCGTTGCGCCTCAACCCACTCCCCAAAAAGTCCCGACTCCGGCAGCCCCCGTGGCAGTTCCAGGCCAAGCCGTACCGCTCAATACCTTGCAAAATGCGGTTGTTCGCAATATGGTGGCCAGCTTGCAAGTGCCCACCTATCGCGTAGGCTACACGATTACAACCGATGCCCTAGATGGACTGTATAAGCAAATTAAGTCTAAAGGGGTGACAATGACGGCTTTACTCGCAAAAGCGATCGCCGTTACTCTACAAAAGCATCCGCTGATTAACTCTAGCTACACTGACCAAGGGGTGGTCTATCACAACGCCATTAATATTGCGGTCGCCGTCGCAATGGATGATGGCGGTTTAATTACCCCCGTCTTGCGGAATGCAGACCAAGCTGATATTTATTCCTTGTCTCGCACTTGGAAAGACTTGGTAGAACGGTCTAGAACCAAGCAACTGCAACCGGAAGAATACAGCACGGGGACGTTTACCCTTTCTAATTTAGGCATGTTTGGTGTCGATCGCTTTGATGCGATTTTACCGGCAGGACAAGGTGCAATTTTGGCGGTTGGGGCCTCTCGTCCGCAAGTAGTAGCGACAGAAGACGGTTTGCTCGGCGTTCGCCGACAAATGCAAGTCAATATTACCTGCGATCACCGGATGATTTATGGCGCGCACGCTGCGGCTTTCCTCAAAGATTTGGCGAAGTTAATTGAACAAAAGCCCCAATCTTTAACGCTCTAAAGCGTCGGCGACAAAAGTCTGAACCGAGAAAGGGTGGGCAATGCCCCCCTTTTTTTGCGGTGAATTAACAAACAATATTTAATTTTTTTCTAAGGAGTTGAATATCGTTAAACCACATTTCTTCCCATCTTAAACCCAGTACCTTTTCTGCATTTTTACCCATTAGAAAACCTTTCAAAAGGCTTTCTAAATAAGATTGTCCCTCAAAAATTTTGTCATCTAATAAAATATGAGACATTCTCGCCATCATGAGGTAATAGACATTCGGGAGCATCGCTTGAGCGAGATAAAAACCCTCTAGTCCAATTTCTCCTAAATTATCCGTATTAAATCCTGTAACTGCGTGAAGAATATCATGAGTTTGTCTCAGCCTTTTAAAGAAAAATTGATATCTATCTGATTCATTTCCGTTATACTCTAAAACTTTTAACTGGCGATCGTGCATATGTTTAGCATAGCTATAGCCCAGAGTATTGACAGGCATCTCACTTAACTCTTCAAGAGAGTAGCGAGGGTTATAACCTTCTTGAAATAATGTTTCTAAACCTGGTGCATTATCGTAGATTAGTGTAACGACCTTCTCCTTATTTCGTTCAACGATTGTTCTATTGACCATATCGCCAATTTCAAAAACATTGTTAAGGCGACTGGGATCGATAGCCAAATCGAGCATATTCACTAATATTTGAGTAAACTCAGCACCGCTATAACCCGTCAGCATTTTATCTTATCTCTCTATAATCTAGAAAATTTACACCTTAAAATCGAAAGAAAAGCTTACAAGACTCGCTCTGTTTAGAAGCAAAAAACACATTTTCAAAATCTTCTAAGTCAAATTCTTTTCCAAAAATATCGCTAAAGTCAAGCTGTTTGCTATTCATTAAAGCCAAAGCTTCTTCAAAAGAACCATAATTAACTGCATAAAAGATAGGTTCTTTCTGAAGAATCTGGCTAACCGTTAGCGCAAGAGATTGATGTTGGCGGCTTTTAAATATTTTCTTTCCTCTGGGTTTAAGAGCTTTGAGCATTGCATTGAAAGCTTCAGTATTGACAAAAGTTTCGTTAATAAAAACATAGAAATCTGTTTGGAGTTCTTCGTTGCTTTCTCCACTATAGAGAGTTACATCTAAAAATCCATAGGCTTTA
>JAAHGE010000940.1 GCA_010672635.1 Desertifilum sp. SIO1I2
TGCCTAATTTGGGCTTATGATGAGGTTCAAAGTCTAGAAAGCTTAAAATGTCCAACTGCGCGGGAAATTCTGGGCGCAGAACTTAGCCATCTCGTCACGGGAATGCATCCTGGAGGAATTCCTAAAAGCGAAACGCTGAAAAAATGTTACCGTACTCCAGGTTCTATCTTAATTTTTGCTCACGCTATTGGAATGGGTTTGCTTCGTCCGGGAGGGATGCTAACGGGAATGACGCGTATTTCTGATTGGCAAGCATTAGGCTATCAGGTACAAGGAAAGTTTTTACCCGAACAAGAAATAACGCTCAAACGTCCGTCAGAAAATTCACCTAATCTCGTTTCTCAAATTTGGCAAGAATCGCTGATTGATTTTCGAGTTTGTCGATTTCGCCAAGAAGAGTTTATTCGATTATATCAGAATATTCTACAAAACTTGAAGCAAGATGGATTAAAACCCAGTCGCGATATTTTAGTTTTAGTTTTGGGTGATAATTTTGGTGCAATCAAATTACAGATAGAAGTGGCTAATTTTTTAATGAATCAGGGTATTGATGTATATCTGCCAGGAACTCCAGATTGTAATATTCTGAAGTCCGATCCGCAAAATAGCGATCCAAATCAGTTTTGGTGCGAGGGAGGAATTACGATTTCTCGCATTCACCAAGCCAAGGGACAGGAAGCGGATATGGTCTATCTTATCGGTTTAGACGGAATTGCTAAAAATGAGCAAGATTTGATATTAAGAAATCAGTTATTTGTGGCTTTAACTCGTTCTCGCGCTTGGGTCTCTCTGAGTGGAATTGGTCGCTATCCATTTTATCAGGAAGTGCAACAAGCGATCGCGAGTAGCGATACTTTAAGTTTTACGTTTCGGCGTCCCCCCAAGCGGGAACTACATCTCACGGTTTTGGGCGAACTTTTACAAGCTTATGCGGCGGGAAGTCGGCATTTTCCTAATCTTGAATTAAAAAAAGTTAGTTTAGTTGATGTCGATTTGAGTGGCGCTCATTTGGTAGGCGGACAGTTTTGTCAAGCAGATTTGAGCGGTGCAAATTTAACAGGGACGAATTTTGCGATCGCCAATTTATCCCAAGCTAATTTAAGCAAAACAAATTTACAGAAAGCAAAGCTAGTTAGCGCTAACCTAACTGATGTTAATTTAACTTATGCTAATCTCTATCTAGCCGATTTGAGTTATGCTAATTTAACTCGCGCTCAGTTAAAGGGAGCAAACTTAGAAAAGGCTAACTTAACTGGTGCAAATTTGAGCGATGCAGACTTGAGTGATGTAAATCTAAAAAATGTGGATTTTACTGATATTATTTGTAATAAATCTTACTTAAAATAATTGACAATGGACTTTGATAATCACTTTTAGGCGATAGAGTGTTGTTCTTTTAGATTCTTTGCTCGATTCTAGGTTAGTCGAATATCGCTTTAAACTAAGACCAATCGCTACCCAAGAATCGAGCAAAGA
>JAAHGE010000941.1 GCA_010672635.1 Desertifilum sp. SIO1I2
TGTGGCGTTGCGGATTACCTAGAAATCGGCTCAATGCTGAGGATGTTATTCTGATAAAAGCGGTGAATCGTTGGGGACTTGAAAGAATTTTAACGGTTGATACGGTGGGTTCTCTAACTCAAGGCGAGATAACCCCAACTGCTAGTGAGTCTGCGGTTTTGGTGTTAATTGGAATGCATCGTTCGGGAACTTCTCTCACGGCTTCCTTACTTCAAGATATTGGGGTAGACTTGGGAGACCGTCTGGTGGGTGAAGATGTTGGCAACGAGAAGGGCCATTTTGAGGATTTAGACTTTGTTGAATTTCATAAGAACGTATTGCGATCGCAAAGTCTCGATATTGATGGACTAACCCTAGCTGATGATATCCCCGTTTTAGACCGCTATCGCGAAACCGCACAAGCTTTAATTGAGAAGAACCTCAAACACCGCCTTTGGGGATGGAAAGACCCCAGAACCACGCTATTTCTAGAGTTCTGGCATTCTCTACTCCCCCAAGCTAACTTTATTTTGGTGTATCGTTCGCCCTGGGAGGTGGTAGACTCGCTCTATCGTCGGGGAAGCGATGAACTGATTGAAGCCTATCCCGAACGGGCAGTAGAATTTTGGATGCACTACAACCGGAAGATGCTGGAATTTTATGCAAAATCTCCAGAACGGTGCTTGTTAATCAACCTCAGTCATATTGTCCGCGATCCGAGTGGGTTGATTGCGGCAGTCAATCAGAAATTCCAGTTGCAACTCCCGCCCCCGTCGCCTGATATTATCGATCTAAGCCTATTGAGCGATCGCATTTCGGCTTCCCATCGACCCGTTTTAATCGAAAAATACTACCCCGAAGCCTTAGAACTCTATCGGGAACTCGAAGCCAAAGCCACTCCCTTCAACGGCGAAGCTGAGTTTCCCTGGATGCGACTAACGGCGAACTATTCCCCGAAGGAATGGGGGTTCCTTGACTGGTTAGATACGGGGAACCTTTACCGAGAACAACGACAGCAGCGTCAAACGTTAAAGCGTCAGTTTAGCCACCAGTTACAAAGAAAGGACGTAAAAATTCAGCAAACCCAAGCCGAACTTCAGCAAACCCAGGCGAAACTGCAAGAAACCGACGCGCAAATGCACCAAATTCACGATGAAGCGCAAAAAGTGATTCAAGACTTGGTGAATACGATCGCACAATTGCAGGAAACCCAAGCCGAAGTCGAACGTCTCAATGGGGAATTGCAACAGGTGCGATCGCAACTCTACCAAACTCAAGGCGACTTAGCCAGCACTCAATCTCAACTCCAGTCTCAACTGGAACAAACGCAGCAAGCACAGGCTATAATTGCCGCCATGCAAACCAGTAAGTTTTGGCAAATGCGGTCTTCCTGGTTTCGGCTTAAGAAACTGGTAGGATTACCCCTAGATGAAACGGTGGAATAACATCTATTGCCGATAGCTGCAACCCGCTAAAGTGGGTTTTGCGCGTTTTCC
>JAAHGE010000942.1 GCA_010672635.1 Desertifilum sp. SIO1I2
TGACAAATTAAAAAAAGCGTCTTTAAGGCTTCAGAATAAGTAATAAGACTGCCACTAATCTTAACTAGAATCGGCTTGCCATCTTTGCAAACTTGCTGTCCTACCCAATTTTGTACGGCTGTTTGCTTTCTTTCTAATAAATCGAGTTTTTGGTGATAAGTGTCAAGATCGGCGGCTGCTACAATGACATCAATCGATTTTCCAACCAATTCTGAAGTTTCATAACCTAAATAATGAGCGCCAAAGTCACTAATTGCTAAAATTTCTCGATTTTTGTTTAAATTTAAACAAATTCCGGGAAGTTGCTTGCAAACATTTAAAGCACTCACAAAAGCTTCGCGATCGCTAGAAAATTTCGTTCCTACGGGAAGAGTCCAAGGAGACTTAACGGCTAAATCGTTGAATAGGTTATAAAAGTTAAAAGGCAAAGCGTTCATTGTAAAGCATTTATGAAATATTGAAGTGTTTTTATAAAAATTTGTAGGCCTGAATCCTTCAGTTTTTCAAAACTGTGTTTCTACCCTAGCACAGTCATTAAACTTGTCTTGCATTTTAATAAGTTAGGTTACAAAGTTAATAAAAAAACATACAAGAGTGACAAAAATAGGAAACAGCGATCGCCTTTTGGCAACTCAATGAGCCAAAGTCAGAACAATCTTCTGAAATCCATTGAATTAAGGAAACACGAGAAATGAGCGGGAAGAAGATTTTAATGTTGGTGGGTGATTTTGTTGAAGATTATGAAGTTATGGTTCCTTTCCAGGCATTACAAATGGTGGGTCATACCGTTCATGCCGTTTGTCCCGACAAACAAGCGGGAGACACGGTTCGGACAGCCGTCCATGACTTTGAAGGCGACCAAACTTATAGTGAAAAGCCAGGCCACAATTTTACTTTAAATGCAACCTTTAGCGATGTCGTCGCTCAAGAGTATGATGCTTTAGTTATTCCTGGGGGACGAGCGCCGGAATATATTCGCCTCAATTCTCGCGTTTTAGAGATAACCCGTCATTTTGCGGAAACCAACAAACCCATTGCGGCAGTGTGTCATGGCTTGCAAGTGCTAGCGGCGGCTGGAGTCTTAAGTGGAAAACGCTGTACTGCTTATCCTGCTTGCGGCCCGGATGTCACCAGCGCGGGAGGACATTATCAGAAAATTGCCGTTGATGCAGCAATTGTGGATGGCAACTTAGTGACTGCACCCGCTTGGCCGGCCCATCCCCAGTGGCTAGCAGAATTCCTCAAAATCTTAGGAACCAAAATCGAGCATCAACAAAGGGTTGCAGTTTAACTCTTCCCGAAGATGGGTTTCGATTCAACCTAAAAACGACCCATCTCCAACGGAAATGCGCCTCACAGCAGATGTATAAAGGGTCCTAAAAACGATACCTTGCGATCGCATAGGCTTGTTGTTAAGGACCCTCAACATTCATGAGTCACACTCAGGTATCAACCTCGTTTTGGCGCGA
>JAAHGE010000943.1 GCA_010672635.1 Desertifilum sp. SIO1I2
TCGTTTAACTTATCCTTCTAATCTCTGGACTGATTTAACAGTGCCGTTTTGGTCGATGGCTGAAAATACGGCGCATCCTACCCAAAAACCTGAAAAACTATTAGCCAAAATTATTTTAGCGAGTTCTGCTCCCGGCGATCTAGTGTTCGATCCGTTTCTGGGTTCGGGGACGACTTCGGTGGTTGCTAAAAAATTAGAACGGCGGTATGTCGGGGTTGAGTTAGATTTAACGTATTGTTGTTTTGCCCAAAAGCGTTTAGCCCTTGCTGAAACCAATAAAAGCATTCAAGGGTATACTGAAGGGATATTTTGGGAGCGCAACTCCCACCGATAAAATAACAAATGTTTTTGGAGGGTGTATGGTCGCTAAGTTTTTTGCGGGGAAACGACCGGACAATTTAGGCATAAAAGGAAATCAACTGGCTGGATGTCCCGATTCTCCAAATTGCGTTTGCAGCCATCTTTCTTCGATGGATAAAGTTCATTCTATCGATCCCATTAGTTATAACTCTTCGGCTGCGGAAGCGATCGCAAAAATCAAAACGATTGTTCAAGCGATGCCTAAGTCTCAAATTATCGCAGAAACAGATAATTATTTGTACGCCGAATTTACCAGTCAATTAATGGGATTTGTCGATGATGTGGAGTTTTTAGTGTATGACAATCCTAAAGTGATTCACGTCCGCTCTGCTTCGCGCTTAGGTCGCTCTGATTTGGGGGTGAACCGCAAGCGCGTAGAAGAGATTCGCAGCCAGTTTAATCGTTAATAGAGTTGGGGTAGAAAGCAGAGGCTTCGGCATTTCTACCCCTTCTAGAATCTCTTTAGGATTCTTGGCTGCTCGGTCCAATCACGCCAATTTTGTGACGGAAGGTGAGTTCGCCTCCAAACCAGCCGGAAACGCCGAGCAATACCGCTACGAGGGTTGAAAGAATTAAGCCAGTTGGGATGACGGCTTCTGTCATGTCTCCCCAGCGCAAGCCTAAATTAATTGCAGTTAGAACGATCGCGATAATATTACCGTACATATGCGCCCAGCCTGCGGAGTGCTTGCGAGCGCGCTTGATTCGGGTAAAGTCAAACATACCAATAATACCCGCAACCAGTCCTGTCACTAGCCCTCCTAAGAGCAACCAAATTGCACCTCTGGCCCAAAACGGATCGGAGGTTAACCAGTAACCAATATCAGCTAGCCACGCGCCAACGAGGAACGCCACGGGAAAAATGACGATAACGGGGTGGAGGGGATGACCTGCAATATTAACAGTGCTGGTGATGCCCTTATCTACATATTCGCTATCGAGGCTGCGGATGACTGGGGGAATATCGGGATAGGGAGTGTGCTGAGTTTGCGAGGTTGGAGTTTGAGTTTCCATAGGTTCTGTTCGTTTTGCTTGAGCGATCGCAATCCGATCGGATAAATCAGAAACAATGTTCTTAGAAATTTCTAGATAACCCCATAAATG
>JAAHGE010000944.1 GCA_010672635.1 Desertifilum sp. SIO1I2
AGCCCAAACTAACGCCAATGCAAACTGCAAGGACGTGACCAATTAGCCAAATCATAATTTTAGTGCTTCTCTAAGTGCTGAGTGCTGAGTGCTGAGTGGGGAAGACGATGGGGGGATGGGGGGAAAGAAGAGGGATTACAGGTTGCTGATTCACTTCCTCACGTCTTGTACTAGTCATATTACCTACCAGGGAATTAATTCCCTGGCTGATAGCTAAAGTCCTCTGAAGAGGACTAACAGCTTAGGAGAAAAAGATTTCAGTCCATTTTAATAAAATTGAGCGATTAGCCCGGAACTCAAGTTCCGGGGGAAAGTTACTCAGCACTCTTTTCCCCCATCCCCTCATCCCCCCATCTCCCCATCCTCTTCCCCACTCAGCACTCAGCACTCAGCACTTAGAGAAGCACTAAAATTATGATTTGGCTAATTGGTCACGTCCTTGCAGTTTGCATTGGCGTTAGTTTGGGCTTGATTGGCGGCGGCGGGTCAATTTTGGCCGCACCCGTTCTGATTTATGTTATGGGCATTGCACCGAAGTCGGCTTTTGCTATGACTCTAGCAATTGTGGGTGCAGTGAGCGCGATTGGGATTATTCCCCACTGGCGACAAGGAAATATCAACCTTAAAATTGCGATGCTGTTTGCACCGCCTGCAATGGTGGGGGCCTATGCGGGGGCGAGAATTGCGGGATTGCCCCTTGTCACTCCTACCGTTCAATTGCTGGCGTTTGCTGCAATTATGCTGATTGCCTCTTTTTCGATGATTACGAAAGGCAAAGATTCGGCTTCTTTGGAAGCGCACAGTTACTCAGATGAAGGGTTTGAAGTATCTGGGGTGAAAAATTCCCAAATTGCGATTCGCGAAGCGTTCGCGCAGCGTCTCCACCGGAGAATCCCTACGGGAATCGCGCCTGCTAAACACGGCAGTTGGGCGATTATCCTAGAAGGGTTTGGCGTGGGTCTGCTAACGGGTTTTGTTGGAATTGGCGGCGGTTTTTTGGTGATTCCCACGTTGGTGATACTCGGCGGTATCCCCATGAAGGAAGCGATTGGGACTTCTTTAATTATTTTGGTACTCAAATCGATTACAGGATTAGCCGGGTATTGGGGTCACGTTCCTTTAGAGTGGGGATTGGTCGGATCGTTTATTGTGGCAGCTAGCGTCGGAATTTTGCTAGGGGCGTATTTAACGCAATTTGTCCGCGCCAAGCAACTCGAAAAGGGATTTGGCTATTTTGTGCTGGCGGTGGCTATTTTTATTCTGATCGAACGTTAGCGGGGAAGAGAGGCGATCGCCATCCAGTCTTGCACGAAGTTAGGGGGAAGCTTGAGAATGACGGTGGCACCTTGGACGGTTGGCAATTCGAGGTGAAGGGGAATCTCTGGTTTAAGTTCTGAAATGAGGGGCTGCAAATCATATTGTCCGATATGGGGTTGAATGCCTTCGATAAACATTTGGGCAGAG
>JAAHGE010000945.1 GCA_010672635.1 Desertifilum sp. SIO1I2
TGGGGGAAAGAGTGCAAAGTTCCGAGTTCCGAGTTCCGAGTGAGAAGAGGATGGGGAGATGGGGAGATGGGGAGATGGGGGGAAAGAAGGGAGTTGGGAGTTAGGAGTTAGGGGTTGGGGAGAAAAAAAGATAGGAAGACTTGATAACTGTTAACTCAGCACTCTCTTCCCCACTCGGAACACCGCTGCTTGGTGTGCAAGCTACGGAACTCGGAACTTTGCACTGTTTCTCCCGCTACGCGGAAGCTAAAGCAACAGCACTTTCGACTCAGCACTCTTCTCCCACTCGGAACTCAGAACTTTGCACTCACTTCCCCCATCCTCTTCGTTAGTGTTCAAACACGCCCTGATATTGCAGTAAATCAAGGGAAACAATAACGGGTAGGCTGTTAAAACATTGGTGGGCGAGTTCTAGGCGTTCTTCGCGTTCTAGCATTTTCACTAACTTTTGCTGAACGCTGAGTAGATACCTGACATCATTGGCGGCGTAGCTTAATTGTTGTTCTGAGAGATTTTCAGCATTTCCCCAGTCAGAACTTTGGGCGGTTTTGTCGAGTTCTACTTGTTCGAGTTCGTTGACTAAATCTTTTAAGCCGTGGCGGTTGGTGTAGGTTCTAGCGAGTTTGCTAGCAATTTTTGTGCAAAAGATGGGATTGACGCTAATGTCTAGGTGGTAGCGCAACATGGCTACGTCAAACCGAGCAAAGTGAAAGATTTTCAGAACTTGCTGTGATTCTAGAAGGCGTTTGAGGTTGGGGGCTTCAGTTTGTCCTCTAGCGATGCGGATCGCACAGACAAAGCCTTGTTCGTCGCACAGTTGTACTAGACAAAGGCGATCGCGAATGGGTAACAATCCCATTGTCTCAGTATCGACGGCAAGGCGATCGCACTTTTGATAGCGTTCTAACAACTCTGGGGAAAGATCGCGATCGCAAACCTGAAAATTCTCTTGGCTCATCCGTTATCCATCACGCATCAACAGCCATTATCGAGGATGCGGGAAGTTTTATCGCAGATTTGTTGTCAATGCAGCGCGAGTTCAAAACAAAGTTGGGAATTGGGAAAAATCGATCCCAACTCCCAACTGCTCTAAACAATCTCTAGGGAGTGGTGGGGGTTCCACTATTTTGTTGCGTCAAGGGATACGCAGCATCTGCAATCAGAACAGGGCGATTCTGATATTCTGCCTCTAGGCGTCTTTGCACTTCTCCATCCCAAGTGACGTTATAGTCTCTTTGAATTTCCGCTACATTCATCAGACGCAGTTCGCCGGTGACAACCACTTCTTGACCATCTTGAATTGCGGTTGTAGGTTGACCAACTTTCAAGACTAATAAATCTTGACCGCCAATCCAATCTCCATCTTCGAGGGTAAAGCTATTATTGGCCATCACTTCATCAATAGCACCCTGAACGGCGATAGTTTGACCGTAGTAGCGTTCTGGGTTATCAGTAATA
>JAAHGE010000946.1 GCA_010672635.1 Desertifilum sp. SIO1I2
TTTGAATGTCTTTTGTCTCTAGAGTGACGGGTTTTCCTTCAACTTCAATTTGGAGCGATCGCACTTTGTCGCTTAGATAATCTGAAGCCAAAGCACGATTGAGATCGGCTTCTGTTAAAACCGCTTTTGCTCTACCATTTCCCGGTTCTGTTAATTCAATTTTACCCCCTAATGCACTTAAGGGATTAATTGCAATATTATTGACTTGCATCTTGAGTTCTTCCATTCGCAAGTCTTTTTCCATGACTAAACCTTGACCTTCAATTTCTAGAGTGTCAATTTTACCTTGCATCAGTTTACCTGGATCGGTGTCAATATTAACATCTAATTTTTGCACCTCATCCAGTTGGGAAGACAAAGCGACTTCAGCAGTTGCATTCAGTGCTTGTTCGCCTAAATCAGGGTTGCCATTACTCACAGTTCGATCTCCTAGTCGGATTGCTCTATCTCTTGAGAAACTCTAGCGGTTTGCGAATTAAAGCGGGTTCTACCTTGAGATGGAGTAAAACGGATACTTAGGAAAATCAATCTAAAGAAAGAATTGCAAACTATAACCCTTCTTTCTCGGTAAAAGAGGAATTAGAGGGCCGTTTAATCTGAGATTTTAAGCTAAAATAGTTAAGCGATCGGATCGGTTGCCTGAGACTGAGGAAACTGCTTAATTTGGAGATTGGTGAATAGGGCGATCGCGCGTTCTTGCACTGCGATTTTTTCGACTCGTAAAATCGTCCCTAGGATGTTAAAATAGGGACGATCGATTAACTGATTGAGTCCCTCTAACAGAGCAACTGCTAATCTCACAGAAATCCCATAGCCATTGGTAGAACGAAACGCTTCTAAATGAACCCTGGGGATTTCACTCCGGATTTTAAGAGTGCCTTCAAACTGAAAAGGATGCAAGCTTTCTCCCTCAGAAACCGTCACATCGCCTTGGATGCTAATGCGGTCGTTTTTTGACAAAGAAAGACGAAAAGAATGGGGATTGACTTTAAAAACCTTATCTTCAATCTTTAAGCTAATATTCTGAATAAAATCTCGCGCGATATCTGAATTAATAAAGATATTGAGATCGGACTGAGTAAAAGAAAGATACGCAGTCGCATGAATTGGCTTTTGTAGTTCAATATTCCCTGCCAACACCGAAAGCGGGTTAATGGCAATCTGACTGGTTTGAATCTCTAACTGGTGAATTTGTAGAGCAGAATTAAAAACCCAATTTTTGCCAGCCACCCTAACCGCATCAGCTTCTCCTTGAGCAATTTTTACCAAATCGCTCTCAACTTCAACCTCAATTTGTTCGTGGTCTTGCAAAAAACTAGCAATCCCCATTTTAGCAGCCAAAGAAAAGGCTTGTTGATCTAAACGCTGCGATTCTGAAGAAGAAGATAGGGTCATAAATCCAGTCCTTAAGCTCATCCTTAGAGTAGCGGCTGACTTAGCCGCTACTCTAAGA
>JAAHGE010000947.1 GCA_010672635.1 Desertifilum sp. SIO1I2
TATTTCAGTTCGCAATCCATAAAGAGAATAGCAAGAGAAGGGGGAAATTTCCCCCAAGGGTGTTAGCGACGGCGCAACCAGAGCAGGAATGCTGCAATTAACCCTAATAATGGGATAACAGCGATCGCAGTCCAACCAATAATCCGACCTTCTTGGATCGAGAGATTGATCCGGCGGTTTCTAGCTTCGCGCGGACGAATAGACAGATTTTGCGCGTCAGTATTCGCCAACCACGCCACAGAATTGAGAAAAACATCGCCGTTGAGTTGGCGTCCAAACCGACCATCGGCTGCAAATTCCGAATTCCCAATAACTACCATCCGCGCATCTCTAATTGGGGTTGCTTCTACTTCCGGGGAAGGAGATGGAATTGGCGTCGGAGAGGCTTCTGGGGAGGGGGAAACTTCTGGACTCGCTTCTGGGGTGGGAGACGCCTGTGGACTCGCTTCCGGGGAAGGGGAAACTTCTGGACTCACCTCTGGGGTGGGAGACGCCTGTGGACTCGCTTCCGGGGAAGGAGACGCTTGTGGAGAAGGAGAAGCTTGTACCTCTGGATTTTGAATACTGCGACTCAAAGCCACTCCCAATAATAGAGGGCCTTGGCGATCCGTTTCTGGGTTAAACTCTAGCGTTTGGCTTTGGGGGTTACTTTCGGCCCAACTTTGATCGGCGGTAATTAATAGGGGAATTTCATTCACCCCAGGAACCGCCGATACTTCCAACGGTCTGGCCATTGGATAGAACGAATAACCATCGCGGAAATCGCGACTAATCGGATGATCGCCATAGCGGGTAATGAGGGGTTCCGCAGGGCCCAAACCGACTAAACGGCCGCTTCCGGTGGCGTCTACAGCAAAGCGGTTATCGAGGCGAACTCCCCATTCGCGCAGGAGAGGATCTAAACCCGGATCGGTACCGGGATCGATCATCAGGAAGAGGGAACCTCCCCGTTCGAGGTATTGCTGTAACGCTTGAACTTCGGGTTCAAATAAGGCGCGTTGCGGGCCTGCAACCACGACCACATCTGCATCTTGGGGAACTTCCGAACGGTCGGCGAGGTTGAGAGGTTGGCTGATGTAGCTGCGATTTCCCAAAGCACCAATGGCTTCTGAGAGACCGCCTTGACCCGCTTCTAGGGGTCTTTGACCGTGGCCTTGGAGGAAGTACACCACAAAGGCGCGATCGCTCCTGACGCGCTCAATAGTGGTACTGAGACGACTTTCAGCAAGGCGATCGCGCGAGATATTCTGGACTAATTCCCGCCTGGGTTGAGCAGTTTCCTCCTCCTCTGGGTTTTCTGGAGGGGTGGCTTCAATATAAACATTGCCAATATCCGTTTGCGATCGCACCCCAAATTCTTGAGCCAGACCCGGACGCAACTGCGGATCGATATACTCATAGCTGAAGTTGCGACCCCCGATCCGCTGATAGCTATCGAGTAATTCTCGATCA
>JAAHGE010000948.1 GCA_010672635.1 Desertifilum sp. SIO1I2
CAGTTTATTGCAGATTTAGTCATCTCTGAGTATACAGACACTCGCGCCTTTGCTCGCCGCCTGCTCGGTAGTTCTGTAATCAGCGATGTAACAGCAAAAGTCTTAGTTGGTAGAATTATTGCAGGCTTAATCTCGCTGACTGCTGCCCAAGCGGAATTAGCGAAAGAGGTTGGCGAAACGCTGGTTGTTTGCTTCGCGCCGCAGTTACGTCAAATTGGGTTAGGCGTTGTCATTGATTTATTGCGCCATCCGTTACCGGAAGTGCAAGAAACGGGGGCGAGAATTCTCCTCAACCATGCTACACCGGCTGTTGAGTTCCCGCCGAATTTGATTGAATCTCTGATAGAGTCGCCCTATGAAGCGGTTCGGACGATTGGGGTACGGATTTTGGGACAATTACCCGATGATAACCTAATGCGCGATCGCACTCTATTAGTTGCAATGGCAGTGAGTTCCATTCCGGACCTACGCGCAGGCATTCAAGCAACCATTCGTCGCCTAGGCGATCGCTATCCTGATTTTAGTACGCAAATCGCCACAGATTTAATCGAAGTTCTCCTCTTACCGGAGAAACACGAAGGGGTGCATAGCGACTTGGTGCAATTGCTTAAAGTCCTTCCCCAATGGCAAGATACCATTGAACGAGAGATTAGCTTAAAGTTACTTCAGGCTAAATCTTCAGCCACCCAAGAGTTAGGCGGAATTGTACTAACTCGTCATTCCTCAGATTGGGCGCTAGACTTTGAGCTTTCTGAGATTGTCAAACTGGCTAGCCATCAAATTTTAGCAGTTCGAGAAGCGGCTAGACAGATGTTTGTCAGCAATCGGGATAAGATTCGCAACCACCCCCAAGCCAAACTTGCCGCCGTCCGCATCCTTGAGTCAAAATGGCAAGATACCCGCGAATTTGCCCATCATTTCTTCAATACTCAATTCAGCATTGAAGATTGGACACCCGATGTCATGATTACCATTTGCGATAGTATTCGCGATGAAGTTCGTCAATTTGGACGAGACTTAGTTACGCGCTACTTTGAACAAGACTATGGCGTAGACTACCTCCTTAAATTCAGCGAACATCCTTCAGCAGATATGCAACTCTTTGCTAGCAACTATCTCGAAAACTATGCAGCAAATGAGATAGAACGATTGCGCCAGTTGGTGCCCTATTTTATCACCGTTCTTTGTCAAGTCAATCGGGGAAGAGTTGCCAAAGACCGCATCTTAAAATTTTTAGCCCAAGAAGCCCAAAACAGCGAAGCCGCCGCCCAAGTTGTGACAGAAATTCTCACCCGCCAATCTCTAACAATGGCAATTGGCGACAAAGCTAAAGCGATTCAAATCTTACTGCAAATTCATCAACAGTATCCGCATATTCCTGTCCCCCTGCAAGTTCAGCCCGTTCCTACTTACGTTTAAGATGAGGTCAAGGTATGGAATTTAGTTATGCTT
>JAAHGE010000949.1 GCA_010672635.1 Desertifilum sp. SIO1I2
GGGGAGGTGAGAGGGGGAGGTGGTTTGGAGTTTCGAGTAGGGGGGGGGGGGGGGGGAGGGGGGGAAAGGAGTGTACTGAGGGGAGTAGATGATGGAGTTATGTCGCTTTGAGGATATTGGGAAATTTTGCCAGGAGGCGCAGGGGTATTTGCTGGAGGATGAGGCAGAACATAACCTGTTGTTAGGGATATCGCACGCCTTGTTACATTATCCAGAACGGTATCCCGATCCGGCTTATTTGGCGATCGCAAAAAGCCACCACCATATTCTAGGGGTGGCAATTCGCACCGCTCCATATAAATTGGTGCTATCCAAAGTCCGAGATTTAGAGGCTTTAAGGCTGATTGCGGAGGATTTACTGCGCTATCAGGAACCACTTCCTGGCGTGGGTGGATTGATAACAGAAGTGGAAGCCTTTCGGGAAGTTTGGCAAACCCTTACCCAGCAAACCTCTCGACGGGTAATGGATCTGCGGATTCATCAGCTAACCCAAGTGGAACCTGTGGCGATGGTTGGGGGTTATTTGAGATTAGCGACACAAAGCGATCGCCCTTTACTCTTAGATTGGTTTACGACTCGTGATGCGTAAAGCCCCCGTGTTTTAACCGGGGGATATAAGCGGATAGCTGAATTGATTCAGCCATGATGGGGGTCATTGATATAGTCCAATATCTTTTGAGTGCTAACCTTTCCTGTGGTGTCAAACATATAAGAATGAGTCCAGAGGCTCGGAAGTTTTAGCAACTCAGGAAACTCTTGTCTAAGAATTCGAGATGAACGCCCCTTAAATGCTTTAACTACCTGAGCAATGGAATGGTGCGGGTCATATTCCACTAATAAATGAACATGATCCGAAGCGACCTCCAACGCTTTGATGAACCACTTTTTATCTTGAGCGACAGAATGCAAAACATCAACAAGAGCGAGCTTCAGTGATTCATTATCCGCAAACACCCTTTTGCGCCTGCATGGTATCCAAATCAGGTGAACCGTTGCCAGCCCAACTGCGTGATTGTAATGCCTGTAGCTCGTTTTCATGTAGATATGTTGTACTCATCTACAGATAATGCTATCATCTTTGTCATGAAAACCCTGAAGTTTAAGCTCTACAAGCACAAGCGGAATCGATACCTCAAGCGGTCAATCAATACCGCAGGGGCGATCTACAACCATGCAATCTCCCTACATAAGCGGTACTACCGGATGTGGGGCAAACACTTGAGTTGCGCCAAACTTCAGGCTCATATTGCCAAGCTGCGGAAGGTGTCATGCCTCCTGCTGCTGGCACACTCCTTTGTCGTCAGCAACTGAGCTGGTGCAGCACAATGTGCTAATGCCTTGGATTTTGTTGGTATGTACATCAAGCACCTGTTCTTGAACTGCGATACAAGTACTGGGGCGCTCGTCCGCGTTCGTATGCAGTGCGCCATGTCAGCTGTCTGATGCAGA
>JAAHGE010000095.1 GCA_010672635.1 Desertifilum sp. SIO1I2
AAGAGTGCCAAGTTCCGATTTCCGAGTTCCGAGTGAGAAAGAGGATGGGGCAAAGAGTGCAAAGTTCCGAGTTCCGAGTTCCGAGTGGGGAAGAGGGTGGGGGATGGGTTTTAACTCAGCATTCTCTTGCCATTCAGCACTTTAGACTCAGCACTTGAAAATCGCAATTTTACTCTAAAGGCAGTTTGACTGTAATGGTAGTGCCTTCGCCTTCTTGAGAGTCAATGTGCCATTCGCCGCGATGGAGTTCAATGCAGGTTTTGACGACGGCTAACCCTAAGCCGCTGCCTGGAATGGAGCCGACGTTACTTCCGCGATAGAATGCATCTTGAATGCGAGATCGATCGGCTAGGGGAATGCCAATACCGCGATCGCAGATTTCTAAAATGGCGCTCTGGTCGGTACAGCGGACGGTAAACTGGACGAAGCAATGGTCGGGCGAATATTTGACGGCGTTGGAGAGGAGGTTGGTTAGGAGCGATCGCACTAATGTCTTATCCCAAAATGCCTTAGTATTGGGACAATGATTGCTTAAGGCGATCCGCTGTTGAAATTCCATCTCTTCTAAGATTTGCTGGCAAAAAGTATCAATTTTTAAGATTTCTGGATTAAATTCTAGCTTGCCGACTTCAGCGCGGGTTAGCATTAATAGGTCAGCAATCTGTTGGCTCATTCGTTTTGCGGTCAGATAAATCCGTTGAATGTTAATTTGTTTTTGTTCTTCGGATAATTGATGGCGATTAATTTGTAGCGATTCCGCCGAGAGTAAGATGGTACTTAGAGGCGTGCGGAGTTCGTGGGAAGCCATTGAAAAAAACTGTTGTTTGAGGTTGCTTAAGGTTTTGGTTTGTTCTAATTCTCGGTTGAGTTGATGCAAATATAAGATTAAACCTGCGGTTAATCCAATACCGATAAACAGGGTGAGAGGTACGCCATAAGCGCTGTTAAAGGTATAGTTTGCTGAGGGTGAAAATCTGACTTGCCATCGCCGTTGTCCGACTGTTAAACTCCGGGTACAGTAAGCAAGGGTTGGACAGAGGGAAGAGGAAGCTTGAGGGCGTTCGCTAGTCGTTACGGTTCGCGCGATCGCATCATACCATCCCAGAAATTGTTGACTGGGGCTAGCACTCTGGTCGTATAGCCCAAAATCAATATCGTAATCCAAATCTTGCAGCGATTCTTCAACCACATTAGAAACGCGAAATACCCCGACTAAAAATCCCTGAAACTGCTGGCGGCGCGTTGTTAAATCTTCCGGAAGGGTTGAAGTTTGATAGAAGGGAAATAAGACTAAAAAGCCAAATTGATCGCGCTGTTCTTGCACTAAGCGAATTCTTCCAGTTGCTGTAATTTCGCCGCTATCCCTAGCCGAGGCGATCGCGATCGCGCGGGCAGGATTTGAGTTAAGATCGAACCCAAACGCCGCTTCGTTACTGGCAAAAGGCACCACATAGGTAACGGGAATATAGTAAGGGCGATCGCTTGAGCGAATCAACCGATTCCCCTCGGACAATTGAGTAATCTGAAAATTGGGATAACCTTCGGCTTGTAAGCGTTGTTCAAAGGTTAACCGTTCTGCGTGCCGCACTAACGGTGCCCATTCTAAGGCTTGAATACCGGGATAGGTTGAGAGCGATCGCGCCACAAAATTAGCAAAGTCCTGGCGCTGTACCTGTCCGGGCACCACTCCATAGTAATCTCCTAGAAACGCTAGCACATCCGTATAGCGATTGAGGCTGCGCTGAAGGGCCGTCGTTAAATTTTCAATCTGTCGTTGAAAGCGGGTTTGCTGGCTAGCGGTTTCCCATCGCCCAACAAACAACGCTGCTAGCGCGGATAATCCTAAACCAACCGTTAGGGTAACGCCCAATCGTAAAGAATGAGTCACGCAATGCACTTTCTGCTTACCCGCTCGGCTGTTGCGTCGCGATCTCCCCAATCATAATGTTACTGGATTTGATCACCGCATAGACTGTCTTGCCGGTTCGCAAGCCTAGCTTCTCTCCCGATGCTTTGGTGATGGTTGCGACTAACTCTACATGCGGGGCAACTTCTAAAACAACCTCTGCATTGACGGTACCCCAGATCACCTGTTTAACGCTAGCCGGAATCACGTTACGGGCGCTAATGCTTAAAGTTGCCATTTCTGGGGGTTCGGGAAGGGGAGGTGGTGAGGCTGGCACAGGCGAATTAAGGCTGCGTAACAATTCGCGCAAAATCTCTGTTTTTGTCCGCTGCGACTGCTGACAGTATTCTTCTAGCAGTTGTCGTTCCTCTTCAGAAGACTGAAAGGTGATCCACCCCTGTTGTTTTCTCGGCATTTAGGTTACACCTTCCTTACATCAAAGCAAAGCCGTTCTGTCCTAGAAAGATAGGGATTTCAACCCAGTGTCTGGATAAATTTACGCTGACAACTCAGTCTAACGATAGAGTCTTATCAAGCCGACGCACTGCCATTTTACGACCGATGGAGACCCGAACGGCAGATGCTTTTTCTTTTATACCAGGATTATCGCAACTTTAATCTTGGGTGAAAACCAATCACCGAACCCAGCACCCTTGCCTTTTTAGGGCGAAGGAGTGTCAAGAGTATAATTTAGCGTGAAGGTTTGACCGTCAAGACTTCCCCGACCTGAAATCGATTGAACGCGATCTTCTAAATAGGTAATATTGAGGATTCCAGAGGCATTTGCATCTCCAGACTGAGTGAGAACCACGGGTAATAAGTTAGGCAAAGAATTGGGCGCTTGCTCTGGAGATTCTCCACTCAAGCGAATGATATTTCCATTACTGAGTTGTAAGGTAATTTCAGTCCGAGAATCTGTATAGGTGAGGACAGAGGCATAGGTAATTGCCAGGGGAAATCGATCTTGAATTTGCAAGATTCCTCGACCTAAAGTATTATTCCCAACTCCATTAGAGCGAGTTGCTACAACGCGATTAAAAGAAAAGCGAAAAGCTTGACTATCGAGCAGTCCTTCCCCTTCAATTTTACTAATGCTACCTTCAACATAGGTAACGCGGACAATCCCAGAAGCATCGGCATTGCCAGAATGGGTAAGCCGAATTGCCGTAACTCCCAATTGGGTACTATCGGTTTGACCTTGGTAGCGTCCGGTAAAGCGAATGGTATTACCATCGCTGAGTAGAAATGCCATTTCTGTCCGGTTTTCGGCATCGGTGGTTATTGAAGCCCGAACGATTTCTCGATCCGGTCTTCCTTGCAAACTCAAAGTTCCTTGACCTTCAATGCTCTGGGCGATCGCATTTAGAGGTATCATCACTATCAGTGCAGGAATCGCGATCGCAGCGAGTCCAGAAGTTGCGAAAGTTCGTTCAAAACGCATAGGATTGAATCTCATTCAGGATTGAAAATAACTTTTATTGAGATCAATTTTAAGCAAACTCATTTCGGATGAGTCAGGCTGTCTCTTTCGAGATCGACACAGGGCAGCGTTTTCCGAGAAAATTCTCGTAGCATAAAGATAATCACCTCCCCAATTGCTGGGATCGGATTTTGTGGGTTCAGTCAAGTCGTGACCATATTTTCTAAGTACCTCAACCGTCGTAGCGATCCGCACGCTCAAAAGCAGACTTTACAAGTTTTGTTTACGATTGTGCTAGTCGTTCCTTTTGTGGTGCAGCTTACCCTGGTTGTCGGTTTGACTGGATGGCTATCGGTGCGTTCGGGTAAGCAATCTGTGCGTCAAGTCGCTATACAACTCAGACAAGAAGCCAGCGCCCGCATTGAGGATCGATTAGACTCCTATTTAGCAATTCCCCATAGCTTAAATCAACTCAACGCCGAAGCCGCCCGTTTGGGACAACTGAATTTTCGCAACCCTCAAAGCTTGCAACTGCGGTGGTGGCGACAAATTCGCCTTTATGACACCCTCAGCAATATTGGGTTTGGGAGTATTCGAGGCGAGTTTACCGCAGGCGATCGCCGAAACGGTACATTTCGTTTAGGCGGAAATCTAGAACCCGATCGCACCCTGCGAATGTACGAAACCGACGAGTTTGGCAGCCCTCAACCCATCCCCGCCTATATCGGAACGCGCAACTACGATCCGCGATCGCGTCCTTGGTATCGCATCGGTCAAGCTTCCCCAAATGCTCAATGGACAGAGATTTTTTCCTATGCAAGCCAACCGGACATTTACGTCATTTCTGCGGTTCGCGCCCTGTTCGATCGCGCTGGGATGTTTCAAGGCGTTCTCGCCACCGACTTAATCTTGACCGATATCAACCGCTTTTTGCAAACCCTAGAAATCGTCCGTTCTGGGGAAGTTTATATTATGGAGCGATCGGGTTTTTTAGTCGCCACCTCAACCCCTAATCCTCCTTTAAAAACCGTTCAAGGAAAAGTGCAGCGCCTCCACGCCACCGAAAGTTCCTCTCCCTCAATTAGCGCTTCTGCCGTCTTTCTCCAGCAACGCTATCCCGATTTTGCCCAAATTAACGCCCCCGTGCAACTCAACTTTTCGCTCCAAACGAAACGCCAATATTTAGATGTTATTCCCTATCAAGATGAATACGGCTTAGATTGGTTGGTGGTCATTGTTCAACCTGAAGCTGCCTTATTACAAGGTCTGCAATCTACCGCCATCAATACGATCTTATTGGGCGCGATCGCCCTCATTGCTACGCTCAGTTTTGGCTTACTCAGCGCCCGCTGGCTAATTCAACCCATCCTCCGCCTCAGCGCCGCCGCCACTGCCTTAGCCGAAGGAGATTGGGATATTACCGTCCCCATCGAACGCGAAGACGAACTCGGCGTTCTCGCCGCCGCTTTTAACCGCATGGCGGGACAACTACAAGAGTCCTACACTGCTTTAAAAGAACGCGAAACCAAACTCGCAGAAGCCCAACGCATTGCCCATTTAGGGAACTGGGAACTCGATTTAAATACCCAACGCATGAATGGGTCTGATGAACTGTTTCGCATCTATGGCCTTTCCCCAGACTCCGAGATTCCCCCCTACCCGGCGATCTTAGATTATATGCCGCTAGAAGACGCAACCAAAATCCAACAGGCGGTTCAGCGTGCCCTAGAAGCGGGAGAACCTTACGAAGTAGACCATTGCATTATCCGACCGAACGGCGAGATTCGCTACGTTCATAGTAAAGGACAACCGAAGTTTGACGCCCAAGGGCGGGTTATCCGGTTGTTTGGCACCGTGATTGATATGACCGAACGCCAGCAAACCGAACGCGAACGCGAGGAACTCCTTAAGCGCGAACAGGCTGCCCGCAGCGCCGCAGAGGCCGCCAACCGCATCAAAGATGAATTTTTGGCAGTTTTGTCCCACGAGTTGCGAACGCCGCTTAATCCGATTGTCGGCTGGGTACGCTTGCTGCGAACTCGCAAGTTTGATGAGGCAAAAGTGGCTCAAGCCTTAGAAACCATCGAACGCAATGCCCTGCTGCAAACGCAACTGATTGAAGATTTACTGGATGTGTCGCGCATTTTGCGGGGCAAATTGGTACTCAAGCCAAGTTTAATTCATCTCGTTAGTCCCGTTCGTTCGGCAATAGAAACGGTGCAACTGTCCGCAGAAATTAAGTCAATTGCGATTGAAACGCACCTAGATGAGACGGTGGGGCCAATTTATGGCGATGCCAACCGCTTGCAACAAGTGGTTTGGAATTTATTGTCGAATGCGGTGAAATTTACCCCGACTGGCGGGAAGATTGAAGTTCGCCTATTTCGTCAAGAAGGCAACCCAGATTTAGCAGTAATCCAAGTCAGCGATACGGGGAAAGGCATTCAACCGGATTTTTTACCCTATGTTTTTGAGTCATTTCGCCAAGCTGATAGTTCAACCACTCGGACGTTTGGGGGGTTAGGGTTGGGGTTGGCAATTGTGCGCTATTTAGTGGAAATGCACGGCGGTATGGTGAGTGCGTTTAGTTTGGGCGAAGATTGCGGTTCAACGTTTACGATTGAATTGCCAATTCGTCGAAAACAGACGCTATCTTCGTCAGCAGTCATTCCCGTTGAGATGGCTTCGCAACTCGTGCCAGAAGCGTTTCCCCAATTGGCAGATCGACGGATTTTGGTGGTGGATGACGATCCCGATGCCTGCCAACTGATTGCCTTTGTCCTAGCCGAAGCCGGTGCTATTGTAGAATCGGCGAATTCTGCCCAAGAAGCGCTGAGTAAAATTGCCATCCACGTTCCCGATATTCTCGTCAGCGATATTGGGATGCCCGATATGGATGGGTGCGAGTTAATTGCTAGAATTCGCCAGTTTCCCTCCGAACGCGGAGGTATGCTGAAGGCGATCGCTCTGACTGCCTATGCTAGCGATACGGATGCCCAACGAGTTCTCCAAGCCGGTTTCAATAAACATCTCTCTAAACCTGTTGATTTGGTGGAATTAATGGATGCAATTGGTAAGCTTTAAAGGAGGATACTCATTTTCTAAGTATCGCTCAGTCCAGTTTTCAATCGACCGAACCCATCAGGTATGACCCGCGAGTCCGATCCGAACGAGCCACTCTCCCAAAAACCGACTCCTCCATTGGAGCCGACAAAAGACGCTTGGACCCATCGCGTTACCGGGATCTGGAATGATGCAACGTCTCGCCTGACTCAAATTCTACCGATTCATCAAGCAACCCAAACGCTCATCAGTTGGTTTAGTGTCAGTGAAGAACAGGTTGCGGAAATCTTAGCAGCCGTTCGCGCCCAACTCCCGACGACAGAAGCGCTGTTAATTGGCAAACCTCAAGCTGGCAAAAGTTCAATTGTGCGCGGCTTAACGGGTGTTTCCTCAGACATTATTGGACAAGGTTTTCGCCCCCATACTCAACACACCGAACGCTACGCTTATCCCTCTAGCGATCTGCCGTTGCTGATTTTTACCGATACGGTGGGTTTGGGAGATGTGAACCGAGAAACCCAAACCATTATTCAAGAATTAAGTAACGATTTAAAGCAGGAGTCTCAAGGCGCGAGGGTCTTAATTTTAACGATTAAAATTAATGATTTTGCTACCGATACCCTGCGCCAAGTGGCCCAACAGTTACGTTCTGACTATCCCAATATTCCGTGTTTGCTAGCTGTCACTTGCTTGCACGAAGTTTACCCGGCTGCCCAGAACGATCACCCCGCCTATCCCTTGGAGGTGGAAGCCGTGAATCGGGCGTTTGCAGCCATTCAAGAGACTTTTAAGGGGTTGTGCGATCGCGCGGTCTTGATTGACTTTACCCTAGAAGAAGATGGCTATACCCCCGTTTTCTACGGTTTAGAAGCCTTCAGAGATGCTCTTGCCGAACTCTTACCCGAAGCCGAGTCGCGAGCTATTTATCAACTGCTAGAAGGCGGCGTTGGCGAACAGTTGGGCAATCTTTATCGCGATGTAGGACGGCGCTATATTCTAGCCTTTTCCATTATGGCTGCAACCTTAGCCGCCGTGCCCCTGCCGTTTGCCACCATGCCTGTTTTAACGGCTTTGCAAGTCTCCCTGGTGGGTGTATTGGGTAAACTCTACGGACAAACCCTAACGCCTTCTCAAGCAGGAGGGGTAGCTAGCGCGATCGCAGGTGGTTTTGTAGCTCAAGCGGTGGGGCGAGAACTGGTAAAATTTATTCCCGGCTTAGGAAGCGCGATCGCCGCATCTTGGGCAGCCGCCTATACTTGGGCATTAGGCGAAGGCGCGCTTGTCTATTTTGGTGACTTAATGGGCGGTAAAAAACCCGATCCGCAAAAGATTCAAGCCGTCATGAAAGAAGCTTTCCAAACCGCTAAAGAACGGTTCAAAGGTAGCTGAACAGTAAACCCCAACAAACCATTAACTCTGCTACGCACTCAGCTAACCCCTACCACTGGTGATGGTACTCAGCCTGTCAAAGTTCAGCCTATTTAACCTTTCTTCTCGCTCAGCACTCAGCACTCAGCACTCAGCACTCAGCACTCAGGTTATGTCGATCCAATCTCTGCCCGCAGAAGTTGTTCATTTGATCGCCGCTGGCGAGGTGATTGATTCCCTGGCGTCGGTGGTGCGAGAACTTGTGGAAAATAGTATTGATGCTGGGGCGACTCGGATCGTTATCGATTTGTGGCCGGAACACTGGCGAGTGCGCTTAGCAGATAACGGCTGCGGGATGAGTCTGGAAGACTTAGAAAAGGCAGCGATGGCGCATAGTACCAGCAAGATTTTTCGCCGGGAAGACCTTTGGAAAATTACCAGTTTGGGATTTCGCGGAGAAGCGTTGCATAGTTTGGCACAACTGGCAGATTTAGAGATTCATAGTCGGGCTGAGACTGCTGACGAGGGCAATCGCGTGGTTTACAATGCCCTTGGGGACGTGGTAGAAACGGAGACGGTAGCGATCGCTCCCGGTACAGTTGTCACGGTGTCTAACCTTTTTGGTCATTGGATCTCGCGCCGTCAAGGACTACCATCGCCGGGACAACAGTTAAAAGCAATTCAAAATCAAATCTATCAAATTGCCCTGTGCCATCCCCAAATTAACTGGCAGGTTAATTTAGATAATCGTGCTTGGTTTGCTCTGAGTCCAGGTCGCACTCCCCAACAAATTCTGCCCCAAATTATTCGGAATCTGCGTTTTGGCGATCTGCATTACTCAACTTTAGCGGTTGAACTCGAAAGCGAGGATTTGCAGCCTTGCACTCATCAGATCGATCTAACCTTGGGTTTACCCGATCGCTGCCATCGAGGTAAAGCTGACTGGGTGAAAGTCGCAGTCAATGGGCGGTTGGTGCAAATTCCAGAACTCGAACGGGCTGTTTTAAGCGCCTTTGCCAAAACCTTACCGCGCGATCGCTTCCCGGTGTGTTTTCTCCATCTGCAAGCCAGTCCCCAGATCGTAGACTGGAACCGCCATCCCGCCAAGGCAGAAATTTATTTGCATCAGGGGGAATGGTGGCAGGAACAGGTGAAAAATGCGATCGCCCAAGCGTTATGCCTCCACCCGGAAAACCTAGCTTCGGCGATCCATCAAGAACGGGTGACAACCCTTCTTAAAGTCGCTGAAGAGAAAAACACCTATCGGGTGATTCCCTCTACAACCTCTGAGCCAATTTTACAATCTTCGGTTATTGATCTCAGAGCAGTTGCCCAAGTTCGCAATACCTATATTCTCGCCGAACATCCCGGTGGGATGTGGTTAGTGGAACAACATATTGCTCACGAACGCATTCTCTACGAGCAATTGTGCGATCGCTGGCAACTCATTCCCCTAGAAACTCCCATTATCCTCCATCAACTCAAACCCGCCCAACTCGAACAACTCCAACGCTTGCACATTGAATGCGAACCTTTTGGCGAACAATTATGGGTGATTCGCAACGCCCCCGAACTCCTCCACCAGCGCCCAGACTGCGCCGATGCGATCGTTGAACTCAGTTTAGGGGGAGACTTACAAACTGCCCAAGTCGCCACCGCCTGTAGAAGTGCTATCCGCAACGGTACGCCTTTAAATCTTTCCCAAATGCAAACTATTCTCGACCAATGGCAGCGCACCCGTAACCCCCGCACCTGCCCCCACGGTCGCCCCATTTATCTATCCTTAGAAGAAACTGCCCTAGCCCGCTTTTTCCGTCGTCATTGGGTAATTGGCAAAAGTCACGGGATTTAGAGGATGGGGGAATAAGGGGAAGAAGAGATAGGAAAACTTGCTAAAAGTTGCCTCAAGTCAATTTTTTTGCTCCCCTCTGTTTGGGCTAAAAACTTATAGCAAGCCTACAGCAACAGCCTCCGAAGCTTCTCCTGTGGTGATGCAGAATACAAGGTTAGTGGAAACCTCCATGAGGAGATTGATAGCACCCTGCTGATTTTGAAATACTGCCTCAACGCGAATGAATGCCGACCAGCGATCGAGGGGATGACTCGCTATGGTGAAATCTCATTAATCAAGATAAAGTATGGCGGCAGTCTGGAAGTTTAGCCAAAATTAGAATAAAGCACCGAGTTTTACCTTCGACTACCACTCTAGAACGAATCGTTAAAACTCGAAAAAAGCCCCTCATATCCTTGACAAAACCTATGACCTACCCGGCCCATCCTCCATCTGCATCAGCTCCCGCAATGTCCGGCTACACGATTATAGAACAGATATATTTAGGCTCTCGGACTGCGGTCTATCGAGCCTTGCATAATAGCGATCGGCGTTCGGTTGTGGTTAAAGTGTTGAGGTTGGAATATCCGACTTTTGGTGAGTTGGTGCAGTTTCGCAATCAATATGCGATCGCCAAAAATCTCGACCTACCAGGAATTGTGCAACTCTTGAACTTAGAACGTCTGGGTAATGGTTATGCCTTGGTTATGGAAGATTGGGGTGGGTTGTCGTTAAGCCAGTATCTGCAACAGCAATCCCTGAGTCTACCAGAGGTGCTAGATGTCGCCCTGCAATTGACCAACATCCTGCATGACCTGCATCAGCAGCGAGTGATTCACAAAGACGTCAAACCTGCTAATATCCTCATCCATCCCGAATCGAAACAAATCAAACTAATCGACTTCAGCATTGCCTCATTGTTACCCAAGGAAACTCAAGAAATCCAGAACCCGAATGTCTTAGAAGGGACTTTAGCTTATCTTGCCCCAGAGCAAACCGGACGGATGAATCGGGGTATTGATTATCGGGCGGATTTTTATGCTTTGGGTGTAACGCTGTACCAACTGTTGAGCGGTCGCTTGCCGTTTGAGTCAGAAGACCCGATGGAGTTGGTGCATTGCCATATCGCTAAAGTAGCTGTACCCGTTGAGCAGGTCAATCCTTCTGTACCCTCGATGGTAGGGGCAATTGTGGCGAAACTGATGGCAAAAAATGCCGAAGAGCGGTATCAAAGCACCTTGGGACTCCGGCATGATTTGCAGCAATGTTTGACTCAGTGGCAAACAACAGGTGAGATATCAGATTTTGAATTAGGGGAGCGGGATTTATGCGATCGCTTCTTGATTCCCGAAAAACTCTACGGACGAGAAACAGAAGTCACTCAGCTATTAACAGCCTTCGATCGCGTTGCCCAAGGTGCATCAGAACTCGTGCTAGTAGCAGGCTTCTCCGGCATTGGTAAAACTGCTGTGGTCAATGAAGTCCACAAACCCATTACCCAGCAAAAAGGCTACTTTATTAAAGGCAAATTCGACCAATTCAACCGCAACATTCCCCTGTCAGCCTTTGTCCAAGCACTGCGAGATTTGATGAATCAACTGCTCTCGGAATCCGATCGGCAATTACAAACCTGGAAAGAAAAACTACTCGAAGCCCTAGGAGATAGCGGTCAAGTCCTCATCGATTTGATTCCCGAACTCGAACGGATTATTGGGTCACAACCTCCCGCCCCAGAACTCTCCGGTGAGGCATCCCAAAATCGTTTTAACCGTCTGTTTCAAAACTTTATTCAGATTTTTGCGAAAGCAGAACGTCCCCTCGTTCTCTTTATCGATGACCTGCAATGGGCTGACTCAACTTCCTTGGATCTCATGCAAAGTTTGTTGACGGAAGCTCAATCTAAATCTCAATGTCTCTTAGTCTTAGGAGCCTATCGAGATAATGAAGTGTTTCCCGGTCATCCCTTTTTGATGACAGTTAAAGCCCTAGAAGATGCTAATGTCACCCTGGAAACCCTGACCCTCGGTCCTTTGAGCGCTCATAGCCTGAACCAATTAATTGCTGATGCTTTCCGAGCCTCACAAAGCGCTGTGCAGCCCTTAACCAACCTGGTCATACAAAAGACCCAAGGTAATCCATTCTTTGCCACCCAATTTCTCAAGGCA
>JAAHGE010000950.1 GCA_010672635.1 Desertifilum sp. SIO1I2
TTTTGAAGGTGCCAATGGCAACCTTCAAAGGGGCGCAAAACCCCGAAACCGAGTCTTTCCGTCAGTTTCCCAGCTACGTTCAACAAAACCTCGATCCGACCAAACATCGCAAAGTCGCCCTATTCTGTACTGGGGGCATTCGCTGTGAGAAGGCAACCTCCTATATGCTGGCACAAGGCTTTGAGGAAGTTTATCACCTCAAAGGCGGCATCCTGAAATACTTAGAAGAAGTTCCCCCACAAGAGAGTCTGTGGGAGGGAGAATGTTTTGTGTTTGACCAACGGGTAGCGGTACAGCATGGCTTAGAGTTGGGCACCCATGAAATGTGCGCCAACTGCGGCCATCCCATTTCCGAGGAAGACAAAGCCTCGCCTCAGTATGAAGCGGGGATTTGCTGTCCGTTTTGCTTTGCCGAACTCACGCCCGAAAAACGCGCCCGCCAGGAAGCAAGGCAAAAACAAAGAGCGTTTCAACACAGACACAACAGTTCTGAATTCAACCCCTAAGAAATATTAATGCTTTTCGGGAAAGGAACCGTTTCGCGTTCTTTGGCAGGCGCGTTCTTTTTGGCTTCGTAAAACTGGGTGGCAACCTGTCCTAAAGCGTACAGTAAGGTGGCGTTATTGGCTGCCCCGGCGACGGTTCCCACCAGCGGAATTAATTCAATAAAGCTTAATCCCGTTTTGAGAACGCCAGAACTGCCAACCGACAGGCCGTAAATGGCGAGGACTTCTCCCCGACGGGTGGGTTCGTGAAGGGAGAACCCATAGGCGGCGGCGATGCGATAAATCATTTCGGCTTGCAGGGCGGTAACTGCCGCTAAATCGACGGCAAACAGGGCTAGGGCAAGCGGGGGAATAAAGTTGGTTAACAGCCCGACTCGCCCGCCTTGGAGGGCGGTATCGACAATAATGCGATGGGAGATTTGGCTGGGACTTTCAGAGGGGTATTTTTGCCGCAAGGCTTCGACATCTTGTTCGACCTTATCAATATCGACTTGCCCTAAAGCTGCCATGACCCAACTGAGGACGGGCAGTTTGGTGGCATATTTAATCATCGGGTTTTCAGCGATGGGCGTGACCGCCCGACCTAGGGTTTCGGTTCCTTGTTCGACAAACTGATGGGTTGTGGTGCCAACGTTTTGGGCGACACCTCGCGCGGTATCGGAGGCGTCTTTGGTGGCAGAAATCCCAAATTCAATGACATCTGCGATCGCTGCATTCATCTTATCCGTACAAGAACTGGCGGTGGGAATGGCCATAGATTTTGTTCTCCTCTGTAACGGGTCATCCACTCTTACTGTATAGAACTCCCTGGAGCAATACCTCTAACCCGTGGCAGTGATTCGCAAAAGTCGCGATCGCTCTTTACTCTTTCGTTAAGCTAATCTACAACTCAGGTGACTCGCTACTTCAACGCTCTGTAACAGTTCCTA
>JAAHGE010000951.1 GCA_010672635.1 Desertifilum sp. SIO1I2
CCCTGTGGCTGTATGCAATGGTTGTTTACAGGTGGGAGGCAATGCACCAAAGTAAGTGCTAAGCGAGCACAAATCAGTTGCTTGGCTGTGATTAATCCTGGCCCATGTTTGGTTGGCAGCAACACGCGACTGCCAGCAAACCACCTGGTGTGACATCGCGGAAGAACCGCGCAAAAGCATTAGCCCCCTTCTCCCCCTATTGCAAGATTTGGGGAAGAAAGGGGGCTTTCAACTACGATTTGCTTTATCAGGCGATGGGTTTGGGGGTCTTGAAGGCGGGAATCTCTTTTCCATCTACCTTTGGCAGAGTGACTTCTAATAATGCGGCAATCGTTGGGGCAAAATCTAGGATAGAAATCGGTGCTTCTAACTGTCCGGGGGCGATACCGGGCCCGTAAGCAAATAATAGACCGTCGGGTTTATGGTCGCCTGTGCGAACGCCTGGAAAGACTTTTTCGAGGATGCCTATTTTGGGCGAGGAGACTTGGGCAATGGGGGCTTCTCGGTTCCACTCGACTAGCAAGTCTGGGAAGTGGTCGAGATATTCGCCTTGGTAGTGGTCTTGGGTTTTTAAAACGCGCTTGACGATGGGTTGACCTGTTTTGACGTTAATAATTTCCATTAAGTCTTGGGTCAACTGCTGGCAATAGGCTTCGTACTCAGCGCCGGGATGAATTTTACCATTGGGTTCGCGCCCGACTAGGTTGATGCGAATTCCCCCATAGACATCGTTATTGGGGAGGGTAAAGCACTTGCGGTTGCTGGTGTCGGGTTCTTGGAGGGCGTGGCGAATGGGTTTGTCGCTTTTCCAGAAGCGATCGCGCACAGGTTGCCAGATATATTTTCGCAGAGGTTGCATCAAATGGCGAATAATGGGTTTTTTCTCCCAAGAGGAGTTGAGGGCTTTGGCAACTTGTTGCTGTACCGCAGGCGTTTTTACCTTTTCTAAGCGACAAAGGATTTCATCAAGCAGGAAGGTTCCATCGTAGTGAGGTCCCATACCGTGACTGGCGAGGACGAATACGGTGGTATCAGAGTCAATTTGTTGGAGTAGGTCGCCAATGGCTTTATCGATGGCAATATAGATGTCTTGAATGGGGTTGCCCACAGCCTGCGCGATCGCGCTATCGTATTTAGGATGAGTCGGATCGTTAAGATGCCAGCACTGATGACCGACACAATGGCTTTCAGCAAATACGGTCATAAATAAGTCCCATTTCTCTTGTTGGAGAAATTGACTAGATAGTTGGGCTTTCTTTTGGGTTCGCTCAATTAAGTTATTGCGAAATTGGGTAAATCCTTCTACATTACGGGTAATTCGGTTGCAATAGCCGATGGGATCTCGACCGTATTTGGCTTCAATTTCGCTCGCTAAGGATGTCGGCCAAGTATATAATCGATCCGGTAAATCGGGGTCATGGGTTAGATGGGAA
>JAAHGE010000952.1 GCA_010672635.1 Desertifilum sp. SIO1I2
TAGAAAGTACCATTTGCTGCTACTGCTGCTGCTACTATACGTCAGACTACCCCTGCTGTCATGCTGCTGCTGCTGCTGCTGCTCACCAGTCGTCATGTGGTATTGCATTCTTTGGCTCCGGTGGTACAACAGCAGGGACGTACTCCACCTCAACAACGGCTTCCTGAAGTACAGGAATACACAACAGAAGATGAAAAGGTGACAGCGATGGTGCAGTGAGCATGAGTCCTGATGAGCAGATCAAATGCTCATTTCAAATGCCGCAACCTGGTAATGTATGTGTGTTCAGCAACGTGCTGCTTGTAGTGGCCCACTGCTGCTGGTGTGGCTAATGTGGATGTTATGTTGGAGAGCAATGCATGTTTCATGTGCTGTGAGTCTGCAGTGTGTGACTTACTGGTGATATGTCGTGTTGCAGGAGGTGGTGCTCCAGGCTCCTACGCAGCAGCTCCCCATCAATGATGAAGTCAAACGGGCGGGGAGGTTATCCAGCAGAATAATTCTACCAACTACTTCAAGAATTGCGTCATCTGCGTGAAGTCCACTTTTCTGATGCTTATCTTTAGTTAGTCGTGATCCATTGACTGCATCGTTAACATCAATTCCGAGACGACGCATCAAAGCGCGAGCAGTTCTTGCTAGCTGATGAGTGCTAGGAACAATATGATGTGCCTCCTCACCAGTATTAAATGTTTCAGGGGTTGTCTAACTCATTTTCAGGAGTTTTATCTGGATAAATTGTTTCGATCAACCGACCCAATTCATCGTATTTGTATAAAGTAACGCGACCCGATTCATCAGTTCTAGTTACTAAGCGACCTGCTTTATCGTAAGTGTTGGTAAGTTTGAGGTTTTGTGTGAGATGGTTGGGATTTTTGTCGGGATAAATAATATCTACTAACAGTCCCTTTTCATTATAAACGTACTCAGTCCTGCGTCGAGTGGCATCAACAACAGCGGTGCGGTTGTCGTTAGCATCGTATTCGTAATTAGTGATATAACCCTCAGCATCAATGACAGATTTTACCCGTCCTTCTGAATCGTATTTCCACTCGGTAACTAACTCTACTAACCCGTAAGCAGTCGTTATTTTTTGAGTTTCAGTCAACCGCTTGCCTAAATTGTTGTAGGTGTAAGTAGTGTCGTTGCCCAAAGCATCGACTTGGCGAGTCAAGTTGCCATAATTGTCGTATTCGTAGCGGGTAGTTTTGTTGTTTGCATCTGTTGTGGAAAGTCGCAATCCTCTGAGGTCATAACTGTGTTTGGTTACGTTACCCAACGCATCCTGAGTAGACAGTAAATTCCCACTGGGAGAATAAGTATAAGTCGCAGCATTGCCCAACGCATTAATCTCACTCAAAACCTGTCCGCGACTGTTATACGTCCAGCGAGTCACGTTGCCTAATGCATCAGTCTCAGTTAAC
>JAAHGE010000953.1 GCA_010672635.1 Desertifilum sp. SIO1I2
AGGGTGAGTTGGCGCGGACCGCGGGTGCCGCGGTTGACCTCGTCGGTCAGGCCGATGGGGTAATCGCCCGAGAAGCAGGCGTCGCAGAAGGCTTGTTTGACACAGGCGCTGAATTTAAACCCGATACCTTACCTGTTGGCGATCGCCTCTGCTACTAATTTAGGCTCAGTTGCCACTCTCAGCGGCAATCCTCAAAATATCTTAATTGGTTCTTTTTCTCAGATTGGCTATCTTGAATTTGCTCAAGCCTTAACGCCCATTGCCTTAGTCGGTTTAATCGGTCAAATTGGCTTGTTGTGGCTATTATATCCCGATGTTCGCTCAACTCAATCGATTACTGAATTACCCAAACTGCGCTATCGCATTTTCAAGCCGCTATTTAGCAAAACGATTGCGATCGCACTTGGATTGCTGATTGCTTTTGCGCTAGGCTTTCCTTTAGGGGAATCTGCACTCACCGCAGCAGCTTTACTCTTAATTACGCAACGGGTAAAACCAGAACGCATTCTCAAGCAAGTAGACTGGAATTTATTAGTCTTGTTTTCTGGCTTGTTTATCTTAACCCAAGCGACGCAGCGCCTAAACTTACTGGGAATTTTCGTCCCTTTAACCCATACCGCCGTGGGTTTGGTTTCGGTTGTCACGGTTTTATCGAATTTAATCTCAAATGTTCCTACCGTTTTGTTGCTACAACCTTTAATTGAGGCTGAAGATACGCGATCCTGGTTACTATTAGCTGCAAGTTCCACCCTAGCCGGAAACTTAACTTTATTTGGAGCAGTGGCAAACTTGATTATGGTAGAGTCGGCTGCTAAGTTGGGTTATCAGCTCACCTTTTGGGAACATTTGCGCTTTGGGGTTCCTCTCACCCTCGCAATGGTTGTTTTTACTTATTTCTGGCTTCATTAAGTCGGAATATCCCTAGCATCGATTGTTTAACGGCTTTGAATGGCGATCGTTAGCTGAGTTTTAGCCTAATCCCATTTGGGAATTTCTGCACGGATCGGGGAATGCTACCAGTAGACAACTTTTCTGAATGCTCGCCTCATTAGGCTTGGGTAAATTATGTCAAAATCGGATACCCCTTCTTCTGGCTTTCGTTCAGCCTCCGAATTCCCGAAAACCCTCGGTAACTTGAACGCTGAGGAGGCTAACCAGCTTTACCAACAGATGAGAGACTGTCTGATCTTTACCAATCGTAGCAGAGGACAGTTGATTCGCAGAAATGAAGAATACAAAAAGTCTACTTTAAAGCTCAAGACCGATGTTGAGCGGTTACAAGGGTTAATCAACCAACTCAGCAGCGTGAAAAAGCAGGATAACCAGAGTAGCCAACAAACGATTCAAGCTTTAGAAAGTGAATTGCAAAAGATGACTTCCCACTTAGATCAACTTTCAGAAGCATTCGATCTGATGGGAGTGA
>JAAHGE010000954.1 GCA_010672635.1 Desertifilum sp. SIO1I2
TAATCGGTAAATAAAATAGCTTTTGTTGGGACATCCCCAAACCCACACCCCAAAAACCACCGGAACCAATCGCCAGTAGGCTTTGAATTAACTGATAGCCATCTTGTCCCGGATCGGCCCCACTCATTGAGGAATACATCGTTAAGTTATCCTATTGTTCGGTCTATTGACCGCTTCACTTAGTCAGGCGAAAAGCTCTGAATAAATGGGAACGTTTCTGGAGTAACTTAAACCAATAGCAACCCTCAAGAGGTTACTCGCATCCCGTATCCTGTTGGCGGGTACGATACATTCTAACGCGATCGTCATCGCTGCCAGTGGCGATCGCAATTCGGTCTTCAACCAAGCGGATATCCACGCTATTGATTTTAGCCGGAAGTTTAGCGATTCGCGAAGCGATCCCTCCGGGAATCGCCATCCCTTCAGCAAACCTCAAATCTCGTTTCCCCTCAGCCATCAGCGGCCAAAGCTTCACCTGTGGGTCATCTCCCCCACTCACCAAATAACAGCCATTGGGACTGATGGCGACAGACCGAACTGGATGCTCAACGCGCCACTCATCCAACACCTCGCAGTCCGCCGCCTTATTGACGCAGGGTTGCATATTCCACAGAGTAATCTGACCTTGGTTATCCGCCGTCACTAAACGATAAGGGCGATCGCTAGCCACATCCACGCTCGTAATATAATCATCCTGACCCCCCTGGCGATAAGGTAAAGGTTGAAGCGCATTTCTTCGCCAGTCCCACAGCACCAACTGATTGTAGCGCCCTCCAATGGCTAAACGCTCATCATTCGTCCCCACCAGCGCCAAATCCGAAATTGCAAAATCCAACTGTCGCTGCTGCTGAGGCGTACTATTATCCGAACGCTGCAATACATCCGGCGCAACCTCCCATTGCAACACCAAACCGCTACCATGACCGCTAAACAGATAGCGCGAATCCTGAGTAAACTCTAACCCAAAAACGCGATCGTCTCTCTGGTAGGCAAAACCTAGCGTTTGTTGGCGCTTTCTCGATAGCACATCCCACAATTGAATCTCGCCATTTTCCAACCCGGCGGCTACCCAATTATTATCCACCGGACGAAAACGAACTACCCTCACTGCCTTACCCGATGGCGCTAAAACCCCGCGAGACTGAAGCCGACGACTCACCCGCCAACTCCGCAGAGTTTGGTCATTAGAAGCACTCACCACTCGGTCTGCTAATCCATTAAAGCGCACAGAGGTGACAGGGGCAGAATGTCCTCCATAAGGTTGCAGCCATAGGAAAATTAAAAGCAACAGTAAACCCAAAATCCCAACAAGCTGCAACCAAAAAGGCACTATTGGCAAAACTCGTAACTTCAGAACTTGCATTTCTGGGTCAGTTAAACCCAGGCGTTCGTCTGATAAAATCGGCGTCACGGCAAATTGC
>JAAHGE010000955.1 GCA_010672635.1 Desertifilum sp. SIO1I2
TCCCTCAACTCTGCGGCTTTTGCAAGCAAGGAATCGAATTAAGGAAAAAAGTCTCGATTTCCGGTGCTTTGTAGTATCCCTGTCACCTTTGCTTCTTGCACCACTCAGACGGTCTTAGTGGCACCCTCCCACAAGGTCTAGCTCTACTACGGTTAAGCGAACTGCTGCGGTTTATATCCTGTTACTGTTGTAATACACCCGTAGTACAATGTCAACAGGTTTGCTCAAACTCATCACTTGCAGCCTAGGCTCAACCTTCGCGATCCTAATTTCTCTGCGATCGGAGTTAGGGACTAAATGACTGTTGGTTTAATGACCAATCATACTCTAGGTAAACCAAGCGAGGTTGAGTATCCCAAGTTATCTCTGGCTGTAGATAACGATGCAGATAATCCGGAACCGATGGCGCGACGTTGAGAAAATCCTTGCCATACCATTTCAAAATTTTGCTGCAATAGAGCGTATGCGTTACCGAATCATAGCGAACCTTTTGGGGATTCTGAATAAACCGCAGCGCATCTGCTTCTAATTGCTCGAATACCGTATCGGGATAATAAGCTTGATTGCGTAACAACGGACACCCCCTAGCCGCACAAACTAGAGCAAAATGTATCCGAGGTTCCTGAAATTTCCGGCGCAAAATCTGATGTTCGATCTGATTAAGCGAATAACGACCTTGGGAGAGAATGCGGCGACTAAAAAAACGCCAAAAACTCAACCCATTGGGAATATTAAAAAAACGTGGAAAAATAGAGGCGATCGGATAGCGCTCTAAAACTTGGAAAATCACTCCAGCATTATACAAATTAATCCAATAAGCAAGCTGTACTTCGCTTGGACAAGACGTTGGAAGATCGAGCGATTCCACCTTAACCAACCAAGACTTTAACGATTCTAAAGACTCTTCTTGCCAAGCCGAATAATGAACGCAACCGGCATCATTTACATATTGCTGGAGTAATGCATTCCAAGGGCTAAAATCAAGCATTTAATCCCTCATTATCCTTAAAACCCATAAATGACTCTAGCTCAAGCCGCTTTGTCTCTTGCTCTCTAACTTGCACGTCCCTACCGCGAACCTAATTTGACAGGTTCCTAAAAAATTTATAAATAATTTTACTTTAGCTTCCCTTTCAACGTATGGTGAAAGCACCAAACTTATTTGGATAGAGAAACTGAGGTTAACTCAGTCAACCCCTTTTTAAAAACTCAAATGGATCTCATTAATTATTCTGATTTTGAAAAAGTTCAAATTTGCGTCGGTAAAATCATTAAAGCCGAAGAATTTCCTAAAGCTCGCAAACCCGCTTACAAACTTTGGATTGACTTTGGTGATGAACTTGGCATTAAAAAATCTAGCGCTCAAATTACTCACTTCTATAATCCGGTTGGATTAACGCGACTTCCTGGTTTGGTAATAC
>JAAHGE010000956.1 GCA_010672635.1 Desertifilum sp. SIO1I2
GCTAACCGCTTGAAGTTCTTGAGTTTTATCAAGAATTACAAGAAAACGGGCATAACTTGCCTGTAACTCCAGCCCGAGAACATCTTGTAGCCTTGAGATGGACCTGGCGAGATCGACGAGTTCAAGCTGGAAGTGCTGCTGAATTATTTCAGTTTAAAGGGCGAGAATATGCCAAAAAAGTTCAGCGTTGGAAAGGCTTTTCAGTATTTGAGCGAGTAGGAACTATTCTTTGGTACACAGAGCAAAGAACTGCAACCAGCTTAACGACTGAAGATCCCGAACGCAGGCAGGAAATTACGGTGGATGTGTTACGCGATCGCCTTTCTAAATGGCGACAGTTTCATCAAGATATTGAGAGTGGTAAAATTAGGCAATTACGACCTGGACAAAAAGACTTGTATGCTGAAATAGAACGTGCTTATCAAACCGTTTTTCCAGGGCGCAACTTTGAAGGACCTGTTCCTCGCGAAAATATTGATGATATGTTGAGTGAACCTTGGTTCTATCTTTACGATGGCAAAAATCAGTATGAAATTTCTGAGATGTCTGCTGGGGAAAGAGCTATTTTTCCGATCCTAATGGATTTTGCGAATTGGAATATTCATAATTCAGTTATTTTAATTGATGAAATTGAGTTACATCTGCACCCGCCCATGCAACAAGCTGTTTTGAGGGCTTTACCTAAACTCGGAAACAATAATCAGTTTATTATTACGACCCATTCCGATTATATCGAGCAGTTAGTGCCAGATGAAGCCCAAATTATTAGACTTAAGGTGTAGTTGTGAGTGTTGTCAGCAGTGGCAAGGTAATTTTCTGTGAGGGCAAACAAAGAAGTTTAGACATCCAGTTACTAGAGCGCATTTTAGAAGAAATCCCCACAGAGCGTCCTACAATTGTGTCATCGGGTAGTAAATTTACTTTTTCTATTTTTGCTCAGGGCTATTTTTTCCCGAATGAGACTCCTAGAGAGGGGTATCTGGTTTTTCGAGACCGCGATTTTGATGTCCAACCTCCCGACTCTGCACAACTCATGCAATTAGGTAATCAACGCATTTGGTTAACGTATCGTTCCTGCGTAGAAAACTATTTGATTGATGCGGAATTGATTGATACTTACTGGCGAGAACGGTATACCGAAAAACAAGAAAATCCGATTTCAAAATGGGGTCATGGAAATTCACCGGGCATTGAGGTCATTGCCCAATGGATTGAAGCGAGTGCTAGAAGTTTACAGGATTATCAAGCAGTTCGTTGGGCATTGGGCGATCTACTACGTTTAAGCGCAGCGCGATCGCAACTCAAGACAACCTGGACAGGGGCAAGTGGTACGCTTCCTTCTTCCCTGTTACTGCAAGACTGTCAAACAGAAGCCCTCCGGCTAATTCAGGAATTTAGACAAGCAGTTGATAC
>JAAHGE010000957.1 GCA_010672635.1 Desertifilum sp. SIO1I2
CCAAACGATACAGATAAACTTGGCGATTTTTGCGATCGATTAACCATCCCAAACGCATCCCGTTATCGAGATATTCCTGCATTTTGGTCTTGAGGGACCCAGATGCCCAACTGTACCATTAGTTAGGTGCGAGGTTTCTAGCCAGGGAACTCTAGAGCATATCGCTTGGAGGATGCCAAAGGGCTATTGCCCATCTTAAGCGAGCAGCCCTAATGACTGCATTATTCATGCGTAAAGCAATAATTGTCACCCGTGCAATAGCGGTTTGTTCTTCAATCTTGATTGCATCTTCACTCCAGTAAAAATGTTCTATCCATCTCTGAGTACGAGGATTGTATAACGGTACAATTTCATCAGTGACAGGATCTTGAACTTCAGTCGTATCTGATTTAAATTCATTACAAGAACGGCACGCCAAGCAAAGATTCTCAAAATTTGTTTCACCTCCTTTAGACACGGGTAGAATGTGGTCAAAGGTCATGGGAATGCCGCTATTTACCTCACTCGTTAGACAGTAACAGCAGCGTTGCCGATCGGATGCCCTAATTTGTTCGCGTAATTGCTTAGAAATATAAATAGACACAATCAGAAGGGACTTGCAAGGGTTGAATGTCCCCGCCAACGTAGCAGGGCTGCTGCTTGAGCTTTAAGTAACATAAAGCGGTCAGCTTCCGTTCTCAGGTTGCTTAATTCGATTTGTTCTGCTTCAGTTATAGTATGGTTTTGATTTTGTTCTAATAACTGACTGTAGCGATCCATCTCCTCAACGGTTTTCTGTGATTTAGCAATCTGCCATAAGGCTCGATCGTCTAACTTATCTAGAGCCGCTATATCTCCTTTAAACTCATCAGGAATGTCTTCCCAATTGGGCGGACTTCCCACCGTAAGAGAATGAAGTATTACTTCTTCCAAACTCCGGTTAGTCGCCCGTGCTGTATTCAACAAGCGACGATGGAGAAGTTCAGGAACTTGTAGAGTTATGATTTCAAATTGCATCGATTTTTTCTGCCTTAAATTCAAAAGAACTATTAATATAGATTTGAATCCTGTCTCCAAGGAAAATGTGATTTATTCTCCATCCGATGCCCCATCAGATCGATGTCTGCTATCAGCCCTAATCTCCCATTTTTATCCAGATCGTGGATATTCAATTTCAAGACTCAAGCGCGATCGCCTTTACCAAATCTTACTCAAATCCAAGGTAAACCCCGGTAACACCTCTTCACTGCTGAGGGTAGCCGGGTTATCTAAGCACTCCACAGCCACACCCAGACGATAGACATAAACTTGGCGGTTTTTGCGATCGATTAACCATCCCAAACGCATCCCGTTATCGAGATATTCCTGCATTTTGGTTTTGAGGGGTTCCAGGTTATCTGAGGGCGATCGCAATTCCACT
>JAAHGE010000958.1 GCA_010672635.1 Desertifilum sp. SIO1I2
GATAGTTATGAAATTTCCCGTAGAGCAAATTCTCAATCTACCAGCGATGAAAGTGTTAGATTGCCAAGAAGTGGAAGGAGCAGGAATAATCATTACAATCGAAAAAGCCGTCAACCATTGTACTTGTCCAAATTGTGGAAATATTACTCAAAGTATACACCAAGACCATTGGCGAATGATTCATGATTTACCGTGGAGTGAGAAAACAGTTCTGTTAAAAATCAATCGTCGTCAATTTAAATGCCATAAGTGTAAAAAAGTGTTTAGTGAAAAACTAGAGTTTGTAGAGAAAAATAAAGGATATACAAAAAGATTAGCCACTAACATAGTAGAGCAAGTATTGAATAGCAACATTCATAGCGTTGCTAAAAGAAACGACCTCAGTGACGAGGAAGTCGAATCAATGTTAAAAAGGCAAGTAGCCCAAATACAGAAGATAAATTTAAGAGGATTAAAAAGATTAGGGATAGATGAAATAGCTTTAGTAAAAGGGCAAGGAAATTATCTAGCAGTAATAGTAGATTTAGATAGCCATAGACCGATTGAAATAGTGAAAACAAGAAGGATAGAGGAAATCCGCGAAGTCCTGAAAGGATGGGGAATTGAGGTACTCTCTCAAATCCAAGAAGTGAGTATTGACCTGTGGTCTCCCTATAAAATTCTAGTCGAAGAATTAATGCCCAATGCCAATATAACTGCTGATAGATTTCATGTAATGAAACAGGTAAATGATGAATTAGATAAAATGCGTAAAGCTGAGAAAAAAGCAGCAATGTCTTTAGAAGATAAATCAGAAAAAGAACGAATATTAGCCGGATTAAATAAAAGTAAATATAGCTTGATTAAAAATGAAGACTCGTTAAACGAAGAGCAAAAAACCAGACTGAAAGCTGTCCAAGAAGTATCACCAAATCTAGCAAAGATGCACTCCTTGAAAGAAAAATTTAGACAAATCTTTGAATCTCATACATCTTGGGGAGATAGCATCATTCAATTATTGGATTGGATGTACGATGCCATGTTATTTTTTCCCAAATCTATCGGAACCATGATTAGATGGTTTGGGGAAATAGTTGGTTATTTTGATGGAAGAACTACCAGTGGTACTGTAGAAGGTATTAATAATAAACTTAAGCTGATTAAACGTCTTGGATATGGTTTCCGTAACTTCAACAATTTTCGTCTACGCAGTTTATTAAACTGGCACTTTAGTATTAATTCTCCATAAAACAGGCGCAAGAACCTGATTTGTTTACCTTTTTCATCTTTTAACCAAAATTCCTCATTAAAAATCAATACCTCTTTGGTAAACCAAGCAGGACGATCTTCAATATGACGCACAAATATAATCACCCTACTCGCTAGACCCAACTCCACCAATCCCAATTACACCATTAGC
>JAAHGE010000959.1 GCA_010672635.1 Desertifilum sp. SIO1I2
TCTAACAGGAGTATGGGTAGAAGGCCTTCTACCCATACTCCTGTTAGGCCTTCGATGCGATCGCCTTTGAGGTTAAAGGCAGCTAGTGCTTGAATAATCGTTTCTTCAAGCTGGCGCAAATACCAGTGCAAGTCTTGCTGGTAATAGTGCAGATTGAGGATAGGATACCCCACTAGCTGACCGGGACAATGGTAGGTGACTTCGCCCCCGCGCTCAATCCGGTGAACTTCGTAGGGTTCTGAGGTGGGGTTAAACTTAAGAAAATCTAAAGTTGCCCCGCGTCCGAGGGTATAAACGGGGGGATGTTCTAAAAGCAGCAAAAGGTCTGTCAGTTGGGGATTGTCGCGCCGTTCGCTAACCCACTGCTTTTGCCATTCCCAGGCTTGCAAATAGGGAACGATCCCTTGATTGATAAGGCAACAGAGACGCTGAGGACGTGCGGGAGAGTTTAGGAGGGGATCAGTAGAAATCATTGGAAAAATCAAGTGGTTTTTGTCGAAAATTGCCCCAAAAAGCATCAAGAATTATCAAGGGATGCAACAGTTTCTAACGAGCTTTGTTCTGTATAATACAAAGTGCTAGGGTGAAAATATAACCCAAATATTTGACGGGAGGAAGCTTTATGAAGCTTGTTATCCAGGGTAAAAACATTGAAATAACCGACGCGATTCGAGAATATGTACAACAAAAAATTGAAAAGGCAGTTAGTCATTTTCAAAACTTAACGAATGAAGTAGACGTACATCTTTCAGTTGCGCGGAATCCCCGGATAAATCCCAAACAAACTGCTGAAGTTACAATTTACGCGAATGGCACGGTGATTCGCTCGGAAGAAAGCAGTGAGGATTTATACGCCAGTATTGATTTAGTTGCTGATAAAATTGCTCGGCAACTCCGCAAATATAAGGAAAAACGCCACGCAAAACATAAAGCAACGGTTAAACCGGCTGAGATCATTCCTGACGATTCAATTGTCACAGATTTGATTAGCGATCGCGCTCCGGAACTCCCCAATGAGGTGGTGCGAACCAAATACTTTGCAATGCCTCCAATGACAATAGAGGAAGCCTTGGAGCAATTGCAACTGGTCGATCACGATTTCTATATGTTCCGCAATGCTGAAACAGGCGAAATCAACGTGATTTACGAACGCAACCACGGTGGCTATGGCGTGATTCAACCCCGCAATGGCAACGGTAGCTTGAATGGCAAGACTCATAAAACAGAGCAAAGCTCAAGCACAGTTGTGTAAACAAGCTAAAGCTGAATCCAGTTAAATTGTACTCGTAGTGAAGAGAGGTTATAACAGGCTACAGATGGATGCAAAACAGATGCATTCATCTGTCTTTGTTTGAATAAATCAAGAGCGCGATCGCCTCAGTTGTTGCA
>JAAHGE010000096.1 GCA_010672635.1 Desertifilum sp. SIO1I2
CCGTTCCGGGGCGGCGACCGGCTGGCTTCAGGGCGGCTTTCCGGTCTGATTGTTCTAAGCGCTGCTCAATCTCCTCAATCTCGCTTAATTCCCTCGCACTCGCCATTTCCTTGCGCTTGCGATTCATCAGAATATCTAAATCAACCGCCAAACGTTCGGCTAACTCCAACCCCAATAACGATTGAATCGCATCCACCACCAGCGGCGGCGGTGCGTCTAATTCTGCCAACTCCTTCACCTGTTCCCCATCAAACAGAAACAGGCTAGAAATCCCCAAAGGTAGCAAATTCTCAATATACTCATCCCAATTTTGGGCGAGGGTCTCATCCTTCCAATCCCCCTCTAAAATACCCAACGTATCCTTACCCTCTTTAGGGCTGCGCTTCCAATAACGGACAATCCGATATTCTACCCGGCGATCGTACTGGAGATGCTCAAACAGCAACTCTACCCGCGTGCTGTCATTCGGCGGCGTATGACGGTTGACGCATTGAGATAAAAACTCAGGATAACTGAGGCTTCCCCGCGTCGAACACTGAGCGCGACTGCCATAGAGCGCCAAGCGGATCGCATCCATCAGCGTCGTTTTCCCCCCGCCATTCATCCCCCCAACCAAAATAATGGGGTAAGATTGTTCTTCGCGATCGGGGGACAAGTTAACCGTTTGACGACCCACATAGGGGCCGAAATTTTCTAAGACCAGTTCTAAAAACTTCACCGTAGCCGTTAGGGGATAGGAACAGAACGCAGCAACCGCTCAACGATTGCTTCCGTGCGACGACCCCCAGCCGCAATCATCCGATGAGAAAGGACATGGGGCACTAAAAACTTTACATCATCGGGGAGGACATAATCGCGACCTTCTAAAAAAGCTAAGGCTTGAGTTGCCTTTTGCAAAACTACCGCCCCTCTAGGACTCACCCCTAGCGTAATTTCTTCATCTTGGCGAGTCGCTCGTACCAAATTGACAATATATTGCTGAATAGAGGGTTCTAGCTTAACTTGGGTGCATTTTTGCTGGAGTTCCAGCACTTCCACCAAAGATAAACAGGGTTCGAGTGCTTCGGCTTTCAGTCCAGTTTGATTTTGCTGGAGCATTTGCAGTTCTTCTGTTTCTGTGGGATAACCCAAGGAAAAAGAAAGCGCAAACCGATCCATCTGGGCTTCCGGGAGGGGGAACGTTCCTTGATATTCCACGGGGTTCTGGGTGGCGATCACGAAAAAGGGACTCTCTACCGTACGAGACACCCCATCCACGGTGACTTGTTTCTCTTCCATGACCTCTAGAAGCGCCGACTGGGTGCGAGGGGTGGCGCGGTTGATTTCGTCAGTAAGCAGAACATTCGCAAACACAGGCCCCGGTAGGAATGTAAATTCCCCCGTCCGTTGATTCCAGATATTGGTGCCTGTAATGTCGCTGGGGAGAAGGTCAGGGGTACATTGAATGCGTTGAAACCGTCCATCAATGGAGCGGGCGAGGGATTTGGCGAGTAACGTTTTCCCAACACCGGGCACGTCTTCTAAAAGAGCGTGACCCCCCGATAATAAAGAGACTAAGACTAAACGAATAGCATCTTTTTTGCCAACAATGGTGCGACTCAGGTTATCAGTTAATCGCTGAATTCGCTCTCTCATGAGGGGTAGTTGCTCCGCTCGATCGGTTAGTAGTGCTTGTTTTCAGCATAGCCTGCCTTCGCAATATCATCCAATAGGAAATGGCATTGTTGGGTTGCTTTGTCTGTGTCGATCTCGCGTCCCCCCCCTGACTAAGACCGGGTGTCTGGTTTAGTTTAGAGACAAAGTGTTGCACAAAAGGAGCATTTTTAAGCAATGGCGTTTATGTTGGGTATTAAATATAACTTGATAGTAGGCTGAAGATTCAATGGCTTCTTTATCCTCTCAAACCAATCCTCTGGTTGAATATCAGGCGGTTCTTGCTCCTCATGGAGTCAGCTATCGGATCAAGTTACTCTCGCAATTGGTGACGCGTCATTTGCAAGATCAGCTCGATCCGTTTGGTTTAACGCCGTTTCATTGGTTGGTGTTATGTTGTTTGTGGCAAGAGGATGGTTTACCCACCTCTAGTATTGGCGATAAATTGCAACAGGTGGGAGGAACCCTGACTGGGGTTCTCGATCGCATGGAGGAACGCGGGTTGGTGTTTCGCCAGCGAGATCCGCGCGATCGCCGAGTTTGGCGCATTTGGCTGACGGAGGCAGGCCGCACCCTTCAGCATGAGTTACCGCCCATTGTCTGGGAAATTCGCGAACTGAGCTTTCAGGGATTTTCCCCGGAAGAACGCGAACAGGCTTCTATTCTGATCGATCGGATGATTGCCAATCTTTCCTAACCCCAGTTGGATGTTAAGCTGCCGGTTGAGGTTGAATGCGTTGGGCTTCCAACCAAGCGGGTTCAACAGTTTGTAATTCCCCATGCTTAAGCGTCCAACACCGATTCGCTAGACTGACTAATTCGCTGGGATCGTGGGTGACGACCAGTAAGGTCCAGTGAGACTTGAGTTTAGCTAGTAGGTTGACTAATTGCCGCCGCATTGACCAATCTAAACCTGCTGTGGGTTCGTCTAGCATCAAAATATAGGGTTGGCGAATTAATTGTACGGCCAGAGCAAGCCGCCGCTGTTGCCCGCCACTGAGAGCATGGGGGGCCGTATTCAAAGACAAATGAGATAAGCCGACTTCGGTGAGGGCTTGGTAAATTCGCTCTGTTCCCAGTTCGGGATGACCGAGGCGCAATTCTTCAAGAATGGTAGAGCCACAAAAATGCCGTTCGGGAAACTGAAAAACCAAGCCTGCGAGTTGTTGGAGGTGATCGGGTGCGAGCAGTTGATCGCGCCAGAGAATTTCGCCTGAAGTTTTTTCGGCAAGTCCTGACAAAATTTCCAACATGGTGCTTTTGCCAGAGCCACTCGGTCCCACAATTAGCCCTAGTTCTTGGGGGGCTAGTTCTAAGTTAATGGATTTGAGGATGGCAGTCGGGCAAGCAGTCGGGTGATAAACCAGGTTTTTCAGATAGAGCATTCAAACACCTAAACCAAAACGTCATATGCTACGAACCATTGGAAGACGAGCAAAGGCGATCGCGTATTTTTACCTCCCGATCCCATTGTGACAAACTCAGCGATCTGCGGCCGTCTGTGAATCTACTGGAACTTCCAGACCCTGGCGGCGTCAACTACGGGTCAAGTTGGCTTCGGGTTCGATCCCAGAAACTGGACAATAAACTACCATTATTTAGAGCAAGTTAAGCGCGATGTTTCCTCCTCACTCTAATCACATGAAAAATTCGTTGACGATTCCCAAACGGATGATATCGGCGGTGAGTGCCACAATGGCTCTAAGCCTCAGCCTGTTCGCCAACTCTGCTTTAGCCGATCCGTTTCGCCCCACCCAACCGCAGAATATTGGTCAAAATACAGAAGCGGCGTTTAAGGCGATTTTTATGGAGGGCAATTATCCGGCCGCCCAACAGTATTTACAACGAGCAGAGGCGACTGAACCGAACGAACCGCTGGCTTATGCAATACTGGCTTCACTAGCCTATCGCGAACAGGACTGGGAATCGCTGAAACTCTACGCCACAAAAACGCGGCAAACCTCAGAACGCCTCGTTCAAACCGATCCGCTGCGCGGGAATTTATATGCGGCGGTGGGTCATTTTTTGGAGGGGGCTTACGATTTGGTGAAGCAGGGAACGGTACGCGGCGCACCCCAAGCGCTGAATAAGTTGCAATTGGTGTTTCGCTATTTGCGGGAAGCTGAAAAGGTAGATCCCAATGACCCGGAGTTGAATCTGCTCAAGGGTTATATGGATTTGATGCTGTCGGTGAATTTGCCGTTTTCTAACCCGACTCAGGCGGTGGATCGTTTGGAACGCTATGCTGGCCCTAGTTATTTAGCTTATCGCGGGATTGCGATCGCCTATCGGGATTTGAATGAGGATGCTAAAGCAATTGAATATGTCGATCGCGCGATCGCCCAAACGCCCAATAACCCTGAATTAAATTATCTCAAAGCGCAAATTCTGGCCAGCCAAAACCAACGCCAAGAAGCTGGACGCTATTTTCAATCGGCTTTAGCTAGACCGAATCTGTTACCCAAAAATCTGGTTGCTCAAATTTTTTACGAACAATGTCGCAACCAAAATCGGATTGATAATCAAACGCGCAACTGCGACGCGATGCGCGATCCCATTCGTCAAGGGAATCAAGCTTGGGGCCCGGAAACGCTTCCACCCTTGTAAGGGGACGGGGAGATGGGGAGATGGGGAGATGGGGGGATGGGGAGATGGGGGGATGGGGAGATGGGGGGATGGGGAGATGGGGGGATGGGGAGATGGGGGAACGAAGAACTGGAGTCAAAGTCACGATCTGCTTTTTGCGGTCTTTGAGCTTTGCCGCCAAGTCTCCCGCTGTAACCGTAAGATGAAACTATAGAGGTGTTATTCTAGGATCTCCCCATGCAGGTACAGTTTCGCGAGTTCGATCCGTTCGATTTGTGGATTTGGCTGAAGTTTACGACGGTTCCTAGCGAGCTAGAAAAGCAATACATTGAAGAGGTGTTTAACTCTTGGTTCTTTTTAGGGAAACTGGGGGGATTTAATGCCGAAAATCTCCAAGTCCAAGAAACTGGCTTAGAAATTAGCTATATGGACTATGACATTGAGGTGGCAGAAAATAGCCTGAGTGCGTTGATGCACAATATGGCGGATTTTGAGTATCAAGGGGTGTGGGCGCGGTGTTGGTTTGACTTAGGCACGAGCGATGCGATCGCCATTGATGTTTTAATTAATGCGCTCAATCAATTTAGCAAAGATTACGTCACGATTGAACGCCTGACGATTGGGGGCGAAAACCCCGATTGGCCCATTCCTCAAAACCGACGTTCGGAAATGATTGTGGAAAATTAAACGGGTGCGATCCGAAAGCGACGCGAATTGCGCTGCGTTCTGCCGATCTGATTGACGCGATCGCCTCAATTGGTCTATTCTCAAATCTCTGCTTGGTCTGTGCAACACATTATTATTGCCCATGCATCCCTCTCCCATTCGCGTGCTGTCTCTTGGACTGATTAGACAGGGCGATCGCACATTTCTTGCCCAAGGCTACGATAGCGTCACTCAAAAAGCATTTTATCGGGCATTAGGCGGCGGTCTGGAGTTTGGAGAAAGCAGTCTGGATGCCCTGAAACGGGAATTCCAAGAAGAGATCGACGCCGAACTCACCGATATTCAATATCTTTGCACGATTGAAAATCGCTTTGTCTCTAATGGAAAACCGGGTCATGAAATCATTTTCCTCTACCAGTGCGATTTCGCTGACCCGAAGTTTTATCAAATTGAAACTCTGCCTTTTCTCGATGCGGGAGGGATGTTAAAATTTACTGCCCTGTGGGTAGATATCGCCCAATGCTTATCGGGGGAGTTGTTTGTCGTTCCCTCAGAATTTCTCCGCTATCTGCACTAGGATTAAAAATCCCACATGACGGTACCTTCATCAAGCGGATCGGTAACGGTGCGTCCAATGGCGTCAATTTCTTGCAGGGTTTCGGGCGGTAACTCAATTTCAGCCGCTTTAGCATTGGCGATCGCCTGTTCGGCATTGCGCGCCCCTACAATGGCCTGGGTTTGGGGTTGAGCAATTAACCAGGCTAACGCTAACTGAGCTAAGGTACACTGATGGCGATCGGCGATCGGTCGCAGTTTGTCTAAGGCATCCTGAACCCGTTGATAGTTCTCTTTTTTGTAGAACAGCTTATTTTTCGCCCGATGATCGCCTTCAGCAAACTGGTGATCGCGACCAAATTTCCCGGTTAGCAAGCCTTGCGCGAGAGGAGAGTAGGCGAGAATCGAGAGATTGTTCGCCTCGCAGTAGGGCTTTTGATCTTGCTCAATCTGTCGCCAGAAGAGGGAATAGGGCGGTTGCAGGCTCTCAATGGTGCCATATTGGGCGGCTTCTTCCATTTGAGCGCGGGAGAAGTTGGAAACGCCAATGGCTCGAATTTTTCCCACTTCCTTGAGATAATTCAGCGCCCGCATGGTTTCTTCGATGGGGACAACTTCTGTCTTAAACGAACCCGCCGGCCAGTGAATTTGGTAGAGATCGATATAGTCGGTTTTGAGATTGGTCAAAGAGCGATCGCACGCTTCCAACACTTGGTCGTACTTAAGATGATTGCAAAACACCTTTGTAGCATAGACCACCTGTTCGCGGACATCGAAAAGCGATCGCGCGACGATTTGCTCGGAATGACCCTCCCCATAGACCTCCGCCGTATCGACAGTCGTAATCCCCCGATCGAACGCTGCGCGAATCGCCTTAATGGTTTCACTATCCTCAATTCCCACCCACATCTTCTTCCCGGCCTGCCAAGTTCCGACGATAATGGGTGAAATTTCAATCTCAGAGTTGCCCAATTTACGGGTTTTCATAAAAATCCGATCCTAGAACTCCTCTTTTAGCGTAACTTCCCCTCGCAATCGCCCGACTAGCTAAAGGAAGTATCCGGATCGTCAGATTGGAGTTTCAGCAAAATTTGAGGTTGTAACTTTTCAAACTCTTGTTTGAGCAAGCTTTTACTGAGATTGGGTTGAGCCGCGTTAATAATCTGGCTGCTATTGGCCCAGTCTTGCAAAAGTTGGCATTGAGAAGGATTCAGCCGTACAGAAATGGCTTGAGCGCAGCGTTGCGGCTCTTCTACAGCAAACAAGAGAATTTGATAACTGCCTTTTTGACCCAGCAGCCGAACCATTTCCTGTCCCTTCGCTGTTTTGAGATCGAGATAGCAGCGCAGCCAGCGCGGACCATGTTCGCGATTGTATAAAACCGTCAGCCACAACACCATTGGGTGAGGAGACATCATGCACAGGAAATTCTTGTAGAGCTTGTTATAAAGCGTACTAAATTGGCGTTGCTGAATTTCGCTTTTATTGAGCATCACCCAAAGCGTCACCACCGTTTCGCGACTGGTTGCCAGCACTTGGGGAAAGACGATTTGAGCCAGGGGTTTATCTTTAGGCCAAGATTGGAGGCGACAAACCTCTTCTAGGGAGGGAACATCAGTGCGCTGAGGATCGGCAACCACCGGGCGGGTTTGCAACACCTGACTAATGCGCTGACCAATGGATTGAGCGTGGCTGAAGCGGGCGCTAAGGGGGTCTAGGGTTTTAATAATCTCATTAACGCTTTGCGGGCGGTTTTTGGGGTCTTTTTCCAAGCACCCCATGATGGTGGTTTCCAGTGCTTTTGGCAATTTCAGATTGGGATCGACCGAGGCAAACGTGCGCGGGGACTGGTGATGATGGGTTTTATACCAACCGCCAAAGGTATGGGTTTCGGCTTGGAGGGGCATTTTGCCCGTTAGCATTTGAAACATCATCACGCCTAGACTGTAGATATCAGAGCGATTATCGAGTTCTTTCCCTTCCATCTGTTCTGGGGAAGAGTAGGCGAGCGTTCCCATAAAACAGTTGGTTTGACCGCTATCATCGGCGAGAATTTTCGCAATCCCAAAATCAAGAATTTTGACCAACTCGCCGACGGTGGGGTCGTTGGTCACTAGGATATTGCTGGGTTTGATATCGCGATGAATGATTGAATAAATGCGGTTATCTTTTTCAATGCCTTCGTGAGCGCATTGCAACCCCAGGCAAATTTGGCGCGTTACGTTAATAAAGCGGGGGATAGACAGGGGAGTCGTGCTGATGACATCGCTGAGACTTTCCCCGCGCAAGTATTCCATCACGTAAAAGGGCACATCATCGCTATTGACGCCATAGTCCATGACTCGGACAATGTGCATACTTCTTTGACCCAACAGAGCGCTAGTTGTAGCTTCTCGCTCAAAGCGATCGCGCATTTTCTTGTTGAGTAATGTTTGGGATAAAAATTTAATGGCAACCGAAACCCCGCCCAACAAAACATCTTTGGCAAGGTATACTTGCCCCATTGCTCCTTTACCTAACAACTCCACGAGTTGATAGCGATTGTCTAAAAGTCGGCCAATATTGGGATCGCTCATCAGAAGTTACATCACAAAACCAAGAAAGGGCGAGCAGTGGAAACGGTATTCAAGGCTATCCCAACTGACGCTCTAAGGTTGCTTCCATTGTACTCGTGAGATAGTGACCCGCCATAATTCCACTGGACAGATAGTAGGTATTCTCGTCTAGGCGATGGAGGGTTTCAAAGCTACTGCGTCGTTGTTTATCTCCAAGAACCCAGTACCGTTGCACGATCGATTCGGGTGTCACCCAACCTTCACCCTCAACGCGTCCGAGCAAACTATGTTGCAAGACAAAGGTATATTGTCGCTCTTTGGCATCCAGGCGACCTCGATATTGCAGGGAAATATCTTCGCGGTCAGTTCCCGGAAACACTAAGCGAGTCACCATTGTAAACCAGTCATCGCGCGCCCAACCCACTAAGGTTTTGCCTTTTACCATAATGGGCAAGCCATCGCGTTCTAACCAGTTACCATGTAGGGTCCAGCGACCTGCCTCCATCAAAAATGTGTGAGCCACAGTGCGATCCTTTTCCTCTGTTGCCTGTTACGATCCGAGTTAACCTGGGAAAATGGGAGATTGGACGGGAGATTCAACCCTAAAGATATCGCCTAACGGCATAGCTTGACCCTTAGCCCCGGTGACGCGAGGCAGATTGCCGGGAATTCCCATCACTCGCCAATATCCCAAAACCGCAAATGCGATCGCTTCTTTAAACTCAGCACTGACTCCGACTTCATCGGTTGTTAATACTGAACGGGGAGCCAAGAGTTGTTGCAATCGTTCCTTTAAGTACAGATTACGACTCCCTCCTCCACATAACAAGACGCAATCCGGCATTTGGGGTAAAAACTGCCGATAATTTTCCACAATCGAGCGGGCGGTTAATTCCGTTAGCGTTGCCAAGAGGTCGGCGGGGCTTAGGGCATAGGCGCGAGCGTCTGTTAGACATTGGTCTAAAAACTCGACGCCAAAATATTCTCGTCCTGTGGATTTCGGCGGTTCTTGAGCAAAGTAGGGATCTTGTAACCAGTGTTGGACTAAGGCTTGGCAAGGGGTTCCGGATGCTGCCCAAGCGCCATTGCGATCGAAGGTTTGTTGACCTTTACTGAAATGGGCAACGGCTAAGTCGAGCAGGAGATTCCCTGGCCCGGTATCCCAGCCACAAACGGCATCTAATTGACTCAGGGGGGCGGGGGGTAGATAGGTGAGATTGCCAATTCCCCCGATATTTTGGATGCAACGACTTTGGGTTGGGTGCCCCAACAGACAAACATCAATGCGGGGAACGAGGGGCGCGCCTTGTCCCTGCACGGCGATATCTGCGGCTCGAAAGTTACTGACGGTGGTGATTCCCGTCAGGTGAGCAATCATTGCGCCTCGTCCAAGCTGGAGACTATATCCCAAATCAATTGTAGATTTGCTGCTAGAGGTTTGAGATTGCGGATTATACCGATTTCCTCGGTTTACTGGAGGTCTGTGGTACACCGTTTGACCGTGCGAGCCAATGAGGTCGGCTGGTTGGCGTTGGTTGGCTTGCAGGCTGAGGGCAGCTTCAGCAAAGGCTTTAGCGATTTTGTCGTCAACTTCGGCGAGGGCGGGTAGGGACAGGGGGGTTCCTTGGGCGAGTTGGAGGATTTGCGATCGCAATTCGTCAGAGTAGGGGTAGGTATGAGCCGCAACCAGTTCGACGTTGAGATCGGCTTGTTGTCCTGAAATTTTGACTAGGGCGGCATCAATTCCATCGACAGAGGTGCCGCTCATCAGACCAATGACAGATTGAGGTTGTTTTTCCACGGTCTAGAAGCTGAATTTGCCTCAGAAATTGGGACTAGAGGTTAAATTGGCAAGCGATTAATGTCTTTGTTGGAGCCAATTAAGACCATTGCGGACCCTTTTCGCAGGCGCTGGCTGGAAATGGGATTGATTTCAAGCTGACGATCTTGGCTAATCGCAATTAAGTTGAGGCCGTAGCGGTTGCGGAGTTGGGTTTCAGCGATGGTTTTACCGTCAAACTCAGCGGGGACTAAGACTTCCACGATGCTGTTGTCTGGGTCGAGTTCAAAGCGTTCTAAAATACTCGGCTGGGTGAGCGATCGCGCTAAGTTACATCCCATCTCATACTCAGGAAATACTACGCGGTCGGCCCCCACTTTTTTCAACAATTTTTCGTGAATTTGCGAGGATGCCTTGGCCACAACATAGGATACCCCTCCCTCTTTTAAGTTCAGGGTGGTAATCACGCTTTCCTCGATAAAGTTGCCAATGGCGACAATGACCGTATCAAACTCAAAGATTCCGGCTTGTTTAAGTGCCACCGGATCGGTTGAATCCAACTCCATGACATGGGTAGCAATCTGATCGTTCGCCACTTGCGTCACCTGTTTGGCATCAAAGTCAGCCCCCATCACTTCGTAACCCATCTTATGCAGGGTGGAACAGACTGCCCGACCAAAACGCCCTAAACCAATCACAGCAAACTGCTGAGAGCCGCTCCGAGCTGGACGAAAGAAACTAAAAGACGACAAGTTCACGGTCTAAGCACCAGGTAATACCTAAAGATATTATTAACCCAGATCGCGACAAGAGAAAGAGTCGCTATCCGACGAGCAAATTCTCTTCGGGATAGCGGATCGCTTGCGGTTCGGGGGTGCCGCGAATTGCTGCCATTAGCAGCAAGATTCCCACCCGACCGATATACATTGTCCCAATTAAGACAATTTTGGAGGGTAAAGAAAGTTCTGCGGTAATTCCGGTCGATAACCCAACCGTGGCAAAGGCAGAGACGGCTTCAAAGAAAATGCGGATAAAGTTAAAGTTTTGCCCTTGATCGGAAAGGGTGATCAGCGTTGTGGAAATAATCACAACCAATAGAGAGCCAACCGCCACGCCAATGGCTTTAATAATTAAACTGACGGGAATCTGGCGTTTATAGCAAATAATTTCGTCTCGACCTTGCAGGGCGGCTGTGGTACAACTGATGAGCAATCGGGACGTTGTGGTTTTTATTCCTCCCCCTGTACTGCCCGGACTTGCTCCAATAAACATGAGCGCGATCGTAATAAATAAAGCGGCTGTCGTCATCCCAGCCGTATCCAGGGTGTTAAACCCAGCCGTTCTCGTAGTTACAGATTGAAAGAAGGCGGCCAGGAGTCTTTCACTCAGACTCAAAGGTTGTAGGGTTAAGGGGTTGTTGTATTCGGTTTGAAAGAAAGCTAGGGTCCCAATCAGCAACAGGAATAGGGTGGTACTTGTCACGAGTTTAAAGTGCAAGGAAAAATTAAAGACTGCCTTTTTATTTAATAGACGCTGTCGGATTCCTAGATAGAGTTCCATAATTACTTCATAGCCAATTCCTCCAAAAATAATCAGGACAATGACTGTAAAATTTAATAGTGGAGAGGTGACATAGCCCATATAGCTATCATCAAATAAGCTAAATCCAGCATTGTTGAAGGAATTAATGCTATGAAAAATAGCGTACCAGAGTCCCGCTGACCAGCCGAGGTCGGGAATAAAGACCGCGAGTAATAAAAATATTCCTGTAATTTCAAAAATTAGCGTTACCGAAATAATTGAAACTCCATTGGCAGATCCGCCCCAGGATCGGGTGTAGCTTCGCGCTGGCGTTGTTCTTCATCAAGCCGTCGCTGTTCTTCTTCGCGCTGGCGTTGTTCTTCATCAAGCCGTTGCTGTTCTTCTTCGCG
>JAAHGE010000960.1 GCA_010672635.1 Desertifilum sp. SIO1I2
AGATCGGATTGAACCCCAAAGATGTTGACGATCGTGCGATAATATGCGTCGTTTCATGTCAATCCTGGATTTCTATGGCAAATTCTAATGCTCAACCTGCCTTACTCGTACTCGCCGATGGGAGTGCGTACCGAGGGTGGTCTTTTGGGGCGAACGGTACCACCCTTGGCGAAGTCGTGTTTAACACGGGGATGACAGGTTATCAGGAAGTTTTGACCGATCCAAGCTATCGGGGTCAGATTATTACATTTACATATCCAGAGTTAGGCAATACTGGCGTTAACCCAGAAGATGAAGAATCCGATCGACCTCATGTCAGGGGTGCGATCGCGCGAAACATTACCCTACGGCCGAGTAACTGGCGATCTGCCCAGTCCCTACCCGACTACCTAAAAAAACACGGAATCATTGGCATCTATGGCGTTGACACCCGTGCCATTACCCGCAAATTGCGCGTTTATGGGGCAATGAACGGCGGGATCTCCACCGAAATTCTCGATCCCGAAGAACTCCTCAACCAGATCCAACAGGCCCCCAGCATGGAAGGTCTCAACCTGGTCAAAGAAGTAACGACAACCGAGGTTTACGAATGGGCCGATCCCACCTCGGACATTTGGGAATTCAAACCCGTTGACGGGAATGCGGCTAGCGAAGCCTTCACTGTTGTCGCCCTCGACTTTGGCATCAAGCGCAATATTCTCCGCCGCCTTGCCCGTTATGGCTGTCGCGTTATCGTCGTTCCTGCCAACACCCCGGCTGAAGATATCCTGAAATATAACCCCGATGGCATCTTCCTTTCCAACGGCCCAGGCGATCCCGCCGCCGTCACCGAGGGAATTGAAACCACCAAAAAACTCCTCCAGGCTTCCATCCCCATGTTTGGCATTTGCATGGGTCATCAGATCCTCGGCTTATCGATGGGAGGAGAAACTTACAAGTTAAAATTCGGTCATCGCGGCTTAAACCATCCGGCAGGTTTGCAGCGACGCGTAGAAATTACCAGCCAAAATCACAGCTTTGCGCTGACTCCGGAATCTTTACCGGAAGCGGACATTGAAATCACCCATCTCAATCTCAACGATCGCACGGTAGCGGGGTTGCGGCACAAGTCTTTACCCCTGTTCTCGGTGCAATATCACCCAGAGGCTAGCCCAGGCCCCCATGATGCGGATTATCTGTTTGAACAGTTCGTACAGTCCATGCGGGAAGCTCGTTTAGCGACTGCAAGTTAAATTTTGGCGCAATCGGCAAGCGAGATGCTACTCTAGATTATTCCGCAGTCAAGATTTGCTAGGTATTCAGCCGATCTTTAGGCAAGGGTAGAGAAATCTCTACTCAAAGGTATCCCATCTCATCTCGCCTTGTCGGTGTATCCTTGACTTGAAAAA
>JAAHGE010000961.1 GCA_010672635.1 Desertifilum sp. SIO1I2
AGGCGCTATCCCAGATCCGCTTCAGGTGAAAATCCAAGCGTTATCCTTAGTGCAGTTGGAGGAATTTGCAGAAGCGTTATTAGACTTTACCTCTGTTGAGGATGTCAGCCAGTGGTTGCAGGAAAGATGAGCGAAGAAAGCCAAAATGGATTGTCTGTTGCCAGTTTAAATCAAATGACCCAATCCGAATTTGTTGATACGGTGGGGTGGGTGTTTGAACATTCGCCTTGGGTGGCTTCCAGGGCTTGGGAATTGCGTCCTTTTGCAAGTTTGGACGTTTTACATCAAACGATGGTAGAGATAGTACAGCAGGCAACCGAGGCGGAGAAATTAGCCTTGCTTCAGGCGCATCCCGATTTAGGCGCGAAGGTAAAAATGGCAGAAGCGTCGGTGCAAGAACAAGCAGGTGCGGGGTTAGACCAGTTAACATCCGAAGAGAGCGATCGCTTTTTTGCCCTGAACCAAGCTTACCAAGAAAAATTCGGCTTTCCCTTCATCATCGCCGTGAAAAACCACACCAAAATCAGCATTCTAGAGGCTTTTTCCCGCCGCCTCGACAACTCCATCCCAGAGGAACAAGCCACCGCCTTAGCAGAAGTCGCTAAAATAGCAGGATTCCGTTTAGCCCAGGTTTTCAAATCTTCTTAAACCCATTGTGCTGAGAGCGAGACTTTCTCTGCTATAACAAGTTTGACCTCCCTTTAAAGTCGCTGCCCCAGGAATTCCCTTACTCACCCCCCTTTTAATCTTCCTATGGCTGAAGTTTCCCAACCTCTTCGGATTACGCTTCCTCCCCTGCGAATTACCCTCAACGAACAACAGCAAGTCAACCTAGAGTGGTTAACCGCGCAATATCAACAACAGCTAGCCGCCGCCGCAGGACAAAACCAAAGCGGACTCTCGGATGATTGGAAGCGCTGGATTGCTGAAAATAAGCTACACAATCGACCGGATGGCACAATTGTTCAAGCAATGACACAGCGCGGGATTGATGTACAAGCGGCTTCACAAGAAGTCCAGCGCATTGCTCGCGATCCGGCGTTTCAAGCGGGGAGCAATTTTGTCCAACTTTTAAAGAAATTAGAATCAATTTTAACGATTCAGCAACAGCTTGCTGAGTTAGCACCCAGTTACGGCAAAATTGAACGGCGAGAACGGGTCACTCGCGAAGAATTTTTAGAAAATTATTATGCCAAAAATCGTCCGGTCATTCTCACCGGGATGATGCAAGATTGGTCGGCGATGCAAAAGTGGACGCCAGAGTATTTTAAAGCAAACTACGGTCACGATCTCGGCGGCGCGCATCTGGCTAGCGAGCGTGCGCTTCCAGATCAGCTCGTAGAGCCGATGCTGGTCGGCATCGCCGCGAAGGGTGTCGGGGT
>JAAHGE010000962.1 GCA_010672635.1 Desertifilum sp. SIO1I2
GTTTTGAGGGATTAAATGCATCCCCCCCCTGACAATTTCGTTGAGGGGCTTAAATGAGGCAGATAGCGCCCAAGCAAAGGGAAATAGGGTGAGGATAGCGTAGGCGATGAGGATGCTGTAAAAGAGGAGTTGCAGGAGGTGCGATCGCTTCATTTTTTGTCCTCTACAATGGGGAGGAGATTAGTTTACTCTTTCGTCTTTAAATAAGCGTCGTTGAATAGCGGTAACGAGCATAATAATTAGGGCTAGCACTAAGGCTAAAGCAGCAGCATAGCCCACATCTAAACTCTTAAAGGCATATTGATAAATGAGTAAAACAAAGGTCAGCGTGGCATTATTTGGTCCGCCGGAACCGCCCGAAAAGATGTAGGATTGATCGAACAGTTGGAAGGTGCCGATAATTCCCATGACGACGATAAAAAAGGTGACGGGTTTGAGGAGGGGTAGGGTAATATTCCAGAGTCGATCCATCTCATTCGCCCCATCTAATTGAGCAGCTTCGTATAAATAAGCGGGGATATCCTGCAAAGCGGCTAAATAAATCACCATGAAAAAGGGTGCAGTAGACCAAATATTCATAATCATGATGGATTTTAAGGCAATATTGGGATCGCCTAGCCAGTTATAGGTGGGTAAACCTACAGCAGCTAGGATATTATTCAGCAAGCCGTTGGAATTATAAATCCACATGAAAATCAAGGTTAAAACGGCGGCTGAGGTAACGGTTGGCATGAAGAAGATGACGCGAAACCAGCTTTTTCCTTTGATTTTGAGATTGAGAATTAAAGCTAGCGCTAACGCCAAAAGGGTTTGAACGGGAACCACAATTAAAACATATTCCAGCGTATTGCGGAGGGCAATTCCGACGCGAGGATCTGCCGTACTGCGGGTTAAGTTTCGCAAGCCCACAAACCGATAACTCACCTCTCCTAAAATTTGGACGCGATGGGTGGCTAGGAAGATGGAAAACAGAATCGGCAAAACCAGAAACACCCCCAGAATTAGGAGGGTAGGGAACATAAATAAATAGCCAGAGAGAGCTTCTTGACGCTGCTGACTTTTGATGAGAGTTTTAAACATCGCCTGCGGTATCCCGGTTAGTAATTCGCGGCTTGAATTTCGCGGTTGGCAGCTTGTTGGGCATCTTCCATCGCCTGCTGGAGAGACTTCTCGCCTAATAAAGCGCTGATGAACTGGTTATTGAAGTGAGTGAAAATAACGGGTAAATTTTCTCCTGCTTGCCAGAGGGTGGCGTAGCTTGCCCCTTGAATAAAAGGACTATACAACGGATCGCGCCCCTGTTCGGCTAACACTGACTTGCGACTCGGAAGCACGACTCCCGCCTCTCCCCAAGCTTTCATCCCCGTTTTACT
>JAAHGE010000963.1 GCA_010672635.1 Desertifilum sp. SIO1I2
GGCGAGGCCGGTCAGCCGGCGATCGCGACGTAGACCTGGTGGGTGCCGACCTCGACGTGGCGGCGGTCGCGCACCTGCCACCCCTGCTCCTATAACGTTTTTGAGGCAGCCCGCCAAGCCAATGTCCGTAAAATTATTTATGCCAGCACTAATCATGTGTCTGGATGGCGCGAAGTCTTAGGAGAAAGCCCGATTACCCCAAATTTACCCGTTCGTCCCGATTCTCTGTATGGTGTTGGCAAGGCGTTCGGCGAGGCTTTAGGGCAATTTTATAGCGATCGCTATGAAGTATCCGTAATTTGCCTTAGAATAGGTACATTCACTGAAGATCCTCAAGCTAGAAATTCAGAGGATCGCATTCTGCGGACGTGGTGCAGTCCCCGCGATTTAGCGCAATTAGTGGCGCGATCGCTCGAAGTTAAAAATTTAGGATTTCAAATCTTTTACGGAATTTCCGGGAATACCCGGAGATTTTGGGATATAGGTAATGCTCAGGAATTACTGGGATATCGCCCTCAAGACAATGCGGAAGTATTACTAAAAGCAGAGTAACTGGGTGCAAATCCCATTGTCAAAAACCGATAGATTCCGCTTGTATTAAGCCTAAAGTCAAACTGACCTTGCATCTACAGGAGAAAGCGATCGAATGCTGCACTCTCAACGTACGCTTGTTTCCATTATTATTCCCTGTTTTAACGCAGCTCAATGGATAGAAGAAGCAATTGAAAGTTGCTTGAACCAAACCTATCCTCATCGAGAAATTATTGTAATCGATGATGGTTCTACAGATAACAGCCTTGAGGTCATTCAGCGATATTACGGACAAATTACTTGGGAAACCGGGAAAAATCGAGGCGGAAATGCAGCAAGGAATCGCGGTTTAAAGCTAGCCAAAGGAGACTATATTCAATATCTAGATGCCGATGACTTCCTGCTTCCCGATAAAATTGCTCAACAGGTGCAGTATTTAGAAGCAACCGGGACTGATATTGTCTATGGCGGCATTCAATATCAGCATCATCTCCTCAACGGACACGTTCGACGAGAACCCATGACCTTACCCGGTTCAGTTGGGCAATCTGACAACATTCTTAAAGCTTTAATCATGTACGGTTGCTTTCCCCCTAGCGCCTACCTCTTCCGCAAAAGCGTTCTTGAAAATATCGGGGGCTGGGATGAAGAACTCAAAGCCGGACAAGACCGAGATTTACTCCTGCGTTTAGCCATTCAAGGGGCTAAATTTCGCTATCAATCTGGCGCGGTCGCTTTTTCTAAGACGCGACAAAAACTCAGCACCAAACAAGTTTTATTGGCGGTTGAAACCGTGACATTGCCGTATCTTCGGTAAATGGCGACATCGCCAGATTGATA
>JAAHGE010000964.1 GCA_010672635.1 Desertifilum sp. SIO1I2
CGTTAAGGGATCGAATGGTTTAGCAATAACGCCAGCAACGCCGAGTTGGGTAAACTGGGCTAAATCGGTTGATTGCTAAACCATTCGATCCCTTAACGTTATCTCAAGAAGTTGCGTCGATCTTGGGCTGGTAGCGATCGCTTCTGGCTACAGCTCTATATTTTTTGCTTACTATTGGTCAACATTTCTTCACAAAAGATATTTAAAAAAGTCATTCCTCATAACTTCCTCAAATTTATCTTTTAATCTTTCAAGCAGTGAAGGAAACTGAGTGCTTCACCTCAAGGGAAAAGCCATGATTGATGTTTGTATCAATTTAGAGAGCGATCGCCAGTTCACTGACCCAATCTGCCACAAAATTTTGTGCTACTACACCAATCCAACCCAGCACATCCAAATCCTGAGAATTGCCAACATCCCAGGCTGGCACTACGAAAAAGTGGCTTTTCCTCAGCAATCGCTGATGTTTGAAGCTTTCAGCGAAGCCATCCTCGAAATTCACTCTGGAACGCCAGCTACAAGTATTATTTGTGACAAAATCCGCTGCCATCTTCTGCGTGTTGAAGAGGGCAGCGAGATTTATTAAAACAATCGCCAAGATTTGGAGATCGATCCATGAGCAAAAAACTGCTGAACCTAACCTTACCAATCGTGCTTGAAGAAATTGAAAATGTTTTGGCAGCCTATCCCAAATATCCTTATCAACAAGCCTTCTCTGTTTCAGAATTGCGTCAAGACTTGGTGGCCTATGTTTTAAGCCGAGTTCCTAACAAATATGCAGCAGTAGAAGAAACAGAACCGTTTGTTTATCAAATGGGATCGTCTGTGTATTCCAGCAAACAGATGCTAGACATTGAAAATTGCATTCATATCGGAATTCAAGATATTTTGCATGTTTATCATCAAACGGCATCCCGCTTGGCGCGATCGCTCTCCACAAGTCATCTCGCCAGCTAGAATTTCCGAAACTCAGTTCTTGCTAGCTCAGATTTAACACCATCGCCTTCAGTGAGAGTTGTAGAGTTTGACTCGCGACTTGAGAAGACGCGCTAGAGTCAAGGATCTAACACTGCAAACTGGCTGACTGACAATCTAGATCGTCGCATCGTTCAGGCACAAAATCCAGCCAGAGTTGCATTGAGTTTCGCAAGGCTCAACCTACAACAGTATGGGACTACTATCAGGTTCCTCTTGCCTAACTCTTCCTGCTGAATACAGTTGTTTGCAGGAGTCGGTGTATGAAAATTCTTCTAGTAGAAGACGATCGGATGGCAGCGGACATCCTCAGCCAACAACTGACTGCCCATCACTACAGTGTTGAAATTGCCACGGATGGTCAAATCGGCTTAGAACTGGCTCAAACCTTCCA
>JAAHGE010000965.1 GCA_010672635.1 Desertifilum sp. SIO1I2
TATCTTTACCGCACCTGCTGAGTATTTTGATTTTGGCAAAGCCACCCATGTTTTTGAACCCCTGATGGGGAAACAGTCGATTATTTTGCAGGAGGGGAAAGCGCATCAACGCCAGCGCCAGCTTTTGTTACCCCCGTTTCATGGCGATCGCATGAGGGCGTATGGTCGCACGATTGCTCAAATTACACAAGAGGCGATCGCCCATTGGCAACCCCATTCCACTATTGCCATCCATCACCTGATGCCCGATATTACCCTACAAATCATCTTACAGGTGGTATTCGGCATTACTCCGGGTCAGCGCTACACCACCCTAAAGCGCCTGTTGAGTCGCTTGTTGGAAGATATCACCCAACCCGCTTACTCTAGCTTATTCTTCTTTCCCCCCTTGCAACTGGACTTGGGAAAATGGAGTCCTTGGGGCAATTTTAAGCAACGATTGGCACAAATCGATCGCCTTATCTACGCTGAAATTGACGAACGCCGCCAACAGCAAGATTCATCGAAAACCGATATCCTGAGCTTACTCCTGTTTGCCAAGGATGCAACCGGAGCAGGGATGAGCGATGAAGAATTGCGCGATCAACTGGTTTCTCTGCTACTCTTAGGGTACGAAACGACAGCCGCATCGTTAACCTGGGCGTTTTACTGGATACATGCTCTTCCCTCGGTTCAATCTCAACTGCGTGCAGAATTAGCGGGTTTAGACCATCATCCAACACCAGAGCAGATTACTCAACTCCCTTATCTCAATGCACTGACTCAAGAATCGCTCAGGCTGTACCCCATTGCGCTGATTTCTATGCCCAGAATGTTAAAGGTACCGCTATCGATTGCTTCTCAAGAATACCCTTGCGGAACTGTTGTCATTCCTTGCATTTATCTGGCGCATCAAAATCCTCAAACCTATCTTCAGCCGCGCCAGTTTCAACCCGAACGCTTTTTGGCGCGTAAATTTACTCCCTATGAATTTTTACCGTTTGGCGGGGGTTCGCGAGGCTGCATTGGGGCTGCTTTTTCACTCTATGAGATGAAGCTGATTCTGGCAACGATTTTATCCCATTGGCAATTGCAATCTCTGAGCAACCAACCCGTTAAACCCGTACGTCGGGGGATTACAATGGTGCCTGCTGGAGGGGTTTCTCTGCGAGTAGTTGAGCAGGTTGCACATTCCCAGACGCGAGTTGCTCCAAGCTGCTAGTCTTTTTCTATCAATTTATAGAGTTAAAGCGGCTGACTTAGCCGCTACTCTAAGGATGAGCTTAAGGACTGGATTTATGACCCTATCTTCTTCTTCAGAATCGCAGCGTTTAGATCAACAAGCCTTTTCTTTGGCTGCTAAAATGGGGATTGCTAGTTTTTTGCA
>JAAHGE010000966.1 GCA_010672635.1 Desertifilum sp. SIO1I2
CGGGACTTAAACAAATTTCAAGCCCAAATAAAGCCCAAACTAGCTTTGTAAGCGAAGAATACGTCCCTATTGTGGTTCAACCACTCAATAAAACGAAAAGACATCGCTGTCCGAAATGCTTCTAAGGCTTCAGTAAAGGTGTTTAAAGGTTTCGATGCCCAACGCCTTCTTAAGCCTCCGGTTTTGGTGTGCCATAAGATAAATGTATAGGCACAAAACACAAGAATGAAATGTCTCAGCAAGCTGCGAGCATCTCTGACTTGATATTCTTTAAGCCCTAGCCATCCTTTGGCTTCCCGATAGAAAACTTCTACCCAATTCCTTTGAGCATAGGTAGTTACTATCCACTCGCCTGTGGCAATGCCACAGCCAACATTGGTAATAAAATAGTCAATCTCACTAGAAGAATTGAAGGTTGATGCATTCATGACGATAGCAATTGTTCTCGTTCCTTCGAGCTGTGTGAGTTCAACTTCAACCGTTGCCACCCAAACCGTTTTCGGTTTATCTAAATTGAGTTTAATATGAGTAAAATTCTCGACAGGTAAAGACTCAGCCAACTTATCTAAACGAATCTCTTCTCGTTGATTTGCCGATGTTTCAGCGATCACCTTACGATTTTTTGCTAATCCTCCTAAATACTTTAGTTTTCTACTTTCTAGTTCCAGTAGAAAGGGAGTGTTATTTCCATAACCAGCATCAATTAATACGATCCCCGGTCGATATCCTCTCGACAAGCTTCGATCAATTAATTCTCGCGCCAGCTCCGGCTTCTTCTTGAATTCAATGTCTTTTTTTCCCTGAGGTAAAGAACTGGCGTGTTGATATAACTCTATATCTAACGGTAGGCTTTTTTTGCCATCATATAGATGAGTTGTTACCACCACTATTCCGTTATCGGTTTTTCCGATTTCTCCGATGTACTGCCGTCCCACTCCCGCTGTAAAATTTCCACTTTTTCTATGCCCTGAGTCATCTACAATTAACGCGAATCCTCTACTGATTCGAGTTTGACTGCACTGATTCATCACCATCAGGCGGCGCTCGTTCACCTCTTGAGCGAACCAGGGCGCTTCCGTCAAAAAATGATGTAATCGGTGGTAAGTCACTCCTACAGCGTTAGAAGCCATTTGAGACAGGTTTTTTCGCTCACTTTCCCCTAATAATCCCCCGATATAGTTCCTAAACTCCCGTTTTTGCGCTTGATGCCCCCAGAGATCATCAAAGCGTTGACACCATCTCTCGAAGCAAGGAGGCATGGCGGCAGGTGTTGTCTCTTTCATGACCTAAGTTTTAACGTGAAATGCTTGTCATGCATGAATTATACCTTTATTAGCTTTCGATTTTCGTTTAAGTCCCA
>JAAHGE010000967.1 GCA_010672635.1 Desertifilum sp. SIO1I2
TAGGAATAATGAAGCTATTCCATTACATTGCTAGAACTTGGTCTAAGTATTGCAAGTCTCTGCATAAGTGGCTGTATCCTTTACAGGAAACAGCCCTATTTTTTTGAGAGTTAGGAATTCGGAGGAAGAAGGGGTAAATACGGACTGACTAACACACTTCTCGGAACTTGGAACTTTTCACTCTTTTCCCACTCAGCACTTAAGAGTTAGGGTTGAGAAAAATAATTTTGAACCACTTTTAAGATGCGTTTAGCAGCCTGTCCATCGCCAAAGGGATTAACAGCAGTTGCCATAACTTGGTAGGTTTGAGAATTGCTGAGAAGTTCGCTGGTTGAGGATAAAATATCGTCTGCATTCGTGCCTACGAGTTTAGCAGTTCCGGCCGCGATCGCCTCCGGTCGTTCCGTGGTTTCCCGCAGCACCAGCACAGGTTTGCCTAAACTGGGAGCTTCTTCTTGCAACCCACCCGAATCGGTTAACAGCAAATAACACGCCGAAATTGCCCCCACCAAATCCGAGTAATCTAACGGTTCTGTGAGAAACACCCTCGGATGAGTGCCTAGAATCGCCTGCAATGGCTCCCTAACCGTCGGATTGCGATGGAGAGGTAACAGCAACGCCGTATCCGGAAACGCCTCTAGAACCTTCAGGAATCCCCGTGCAATCCCTTGCAGGGGTTCGCCCCAATTTTCCCGACGATGCACCGTCGCCAGCAAAACTCGATATTTTGACCAATCCAACCCCGGAATCTTGCACTGGGGTTGACGTTGGGCCACGCTTAACAGAGCATCAATCACCGTATTGCCCGTTTGGTGAATTTCTCCTAGCACTCCCGAATGTTCTAAATGCTTGACAGATTGGGGAGTTGGGGCGAAGTGGAGTTGGGTAATTTGGGAAATCAGCCGACGGTTGGCTTCCTCTGGGTAGGGGTTATATAACTCATCCGTTCGCAAACCCGCCTCCACATGAGCCACCGGAATTTTTTGGTAAAATGCCGCCAACGCTGCCGCAAAAGCCGTGGTTGTATCGCCTTGCACCAATACCATTTGCAATTGGCGCTCCACAAATAAGGCTTCTAGACCTTGTAAACTGCGACAAGTAATATCAGTCAAGGTTTGCTGGGGTTGCATAATGTTTAAATTGCAATCGGCTTGCAAATTGAACAGTTGCATCACCTGTTGAACCATTTCCTGATGCTGACCTGTCAAAATCACGTGAGTATCAAAGCAAGAAGCAGCTTTAAACGCCTGAATTACAGGTGCTAATTTAATAGCTTCAGGGCGCGTCCCCAAAACAATGCCTACGCGGATGGAATGTTGCGTCATAGAAAGGGTTGAACTGAGAAAACAAACCTGAG
>JAAHGE010000968.1 GCA_010672635.1 Desertifilum sp. SIO1I2
ACAGACGCGGTATACCGCGCCTGTAGAGCCTTACAAATATTTTTGCAAAATCAAACCCAACTTTTCTTTCGTAGCGATTGGAGCCTTATCTAGCGGGGTTAAAATGGCATATTTCAGAGCAGAGTGAGCCTCAGATTCTGGGGGATTTGCACTCAAACGTTTAACCGTTTCCTGAATCACCTTTTGAGCGTTGGTGGCATTGCGATGCAAGTTGGCAATAATCATATCAACCGTGACGCTATCATGATCCGGATGCCAACAATCATAATCGGTCACAAGTGCCAATGTGGCATAGGCAATTTCTGCTTCCCTGGCCAATTTAGCTTCCGGTAAGTTGGTCATCCCGATAATTGTCGCGCCCCAACTGCGATATAAATTAGACTCTGCTTTTGTAGAGAAAGCAGGCCCTTCCATACACACATACGTCCCGCCTCGATGCAGATTGACATCTGTTAAATTGAGACTATCAACCGCATCCGCTAAAACACCCGCCAGTTTGGGACACACCGGATCGCCAAAGGCAATATGGGCAACAATTCCTTCGCTAAAAAAGGTAGAAATGCGATTTTTGGTACGATCGATAAATTGATCGGGGACAACCATATCTAAGGGTTTTGCTTCCGCCTGTAACGAACCCACGGCTGAAGCTGAAATTAGATAGTCTACCCCCAAGCTTTTCATGGCATAGATATTCGCCCGAAAGGGTAATTCTGAAGGAGATAAATGATGGTTGCGACCATGACGGGCCAGAAAAGCAACTTTCGTCCCCTCTAGGGTTCCAACAATTAAAGCATCTGAGGGAGAACCAAAGGGCGTATCAACTGTCACCTCTTCTACATCTTTGAGGGCTTCCATCTTATACAGCCCGCTACCGCCGATAATACCAATTTTTGCCTGAGTCATGCGTTTTTATCCTGTAAGGTATCGCAATGCCTAGTTATTTTACGGGCAATTGGGAGTTGGCAGTGCGGGAAACCTGCGTTAGGAACTGCTGAGAAGCGCGATCGCATAGACTAGAGGCGCAACCAGTAACGCAGGTAAAAAGGACGCGACTCGAATTTTCGCCACTTCTAGCAAATTGAGTCCTAAGCCTAGAATCATAATCCCGCCAACCCCGGTTAAAAGAAAGATGCGCGGGTCATTTGCCGGATCGGTTAAGGTGGTAGCGAGAATCCCTGCGGCTAGAGAAATTCCGCCTTGATAGATGAGAATGGGTAAAACGGAAAATCCGACTCCTATGCCATAACTTCCCGTTAGTGCAATAGCGGCTAAACCATCCATTGTAGATTTAAGCGCGAGTAGGGCATTGTCTCCCACTAACCCATTATTAATACTGCCAATTAAAGCCAA
>JAAHGE010000969.1 GCA_010672635.1 Desertifilum sp. SIO1I2
CGTGGAATGCGCCAACACCCGGCAGGATTACATGAGTCGCCCAATCGAGATTCTCTGCTTCGCTTCCAACCCTGACTTCTGCGCCCGTGCGCGACACAATCTTTGCGACTGACCGAAGATTTCCCATTCCGTAATCAACGACCGCCACTCGTGCAGCAGACGGGTCGCGCACCTGAACTATAGTCATACCCAAATCCTCTCGGTCTATTCCGCCGACACCATTAACTCTGTTTCTTGCGCAGCAGACGAGTGGCAAAAGCCTCCTGTTCGTCCAGCTTGCGCTGTGCCGGCCGTATGGCCGCCGGGTCGTGTACATGCGGATAAATCTGATGCGATTCCGCAATGCGCAGGAATTCCTTCTCGTCTATCCCCATATACTCAAGCACCACATCAAGGCTTGCGGGACGCTGCGCGTCATAGTGAATCATCTTCTCCGCCTCGTCCCTGGTCAGTTCACCAGACCGGATATCGAGATTGGCTCGCTGCACGGTACGGCTATAGCCGCGCTTGATAAAGCGCAGGTGGTCACGCGCGCCCTGAAGGAAACATTCGACTTTTTCGTAATGGTACCGCGGATGCAGATTCTCGACTTCCGCCATCTCCCAACCGAGTTCCCGATTCAGGATCTCGTGCTGCCTGGGAGCATCCCATTTCACATAGTCACCCAAATGAACGGATTCGAGCTTCAGCTTGCGCATATCCGACCAGTCTGGCAGCCGGAACGGCTCGAGATCACGCATATCGACGCCATCGATGAAGCCGAGCATATCTTCGGCATTGATCGACAGGTTGATCTGCCGGTTAAACCAGCGTTCATCCGGCGGCGTATTGGTCCGATAGTTATAGTAACCGCCACTGTATTCCGAGCTTGGCTCACCCCAGATCACCAGCGGCACCTGATACATCAGCGCCACTTTGAAGGGTGTTGCAACTACGCCGGTATGGCAGAACCAGCAGAAGTCGCCGCGACGCTTCAGTGATTCCACCATCGTTTTCTGCACGACTTCATCATTGGCTTTTACCGTAATGTGATCGCACCCCAGTCGTCGCACCACGCGCTCAATATTTTCGAGGTGGGTCGGGCGGCGGAAATGGGAGTCGAAAGTCGTGAGCAGGACCTTGAGATTATATTTCCGCACCAACGTATACGCCACCCAGGCGGAATCCTTTCCACCACTAAAAGGAACGATGGCATCATATTTGTATTTTCCGCGATGTCGCTCGATCAAAGCAGCGAACTCTTCCGCGCGAGCCGTCCAGTCGATTTCCCTGTCTCGCACTTTTGCCGAGCGGCACATGTTACATACACCGCCGGCATCGAAGGTGACGGTCTGTTCCGTCTCCGGGATC
>JAAHGE010000097.1 GCA_010672635.1 Desertifilum sp. SIO1I2
AGGATTTTGTGCCACCAAAGGGACAATTTTGCGCTAAACGATTAGATCCGGCTTCTGACCCTGTGGAGACAATATTCCCCTGCGTTTTTTGCAGATGGGGTAAGGCGTATTTTGTCATTAAAAAGGCAGAACGGATATTCATCCGAATGGTTTGATCGAAGGCTTCAATCGGATAATCGGGCATTTCCGCAGTCACGAGAAAAACGCCAGCATTATTCACTAAAGTATCGAGGCGGCTGAATTGGGTAATCGCCATTTGCACGCAGGCTTGGGCATGGGCTTCTTCGGAAACATCGCCCGCGTAGGCAATGGCTTCACCACCATAGGATTGAATCTCTTGGGCAACAGCCTCAATTGGATCGTCTGGCAGGCCATTGATAACGACTTTAGCACCTTCTTTGGCAAACTTATGCGCGATCGCTTCTCCGATGCCTGTCCCTGCACCCGTAATAATTGCAACTTTGTCTTCTAAACGTCTACTCAAAGCAGATCTCCTGTTAAAGCGTCCTTACTCTTTAAACATTGGCAGCCTTGAGGGTTATAACATCTACCTTGCGAGGCGTAGCTAAGGCGGCTCTACTCTACTAAAAGGAAGAGACAAATTAACCTTGTTTGAGACGAAACAGGAGAAGTTGCGTTAGTTGGTCATCGCGGAAATTATCATTGCCAATCAGCCATAAACTAGAGGAACCATCAGGTAAACGCGGTTCTAGAGATATGCCTTCTCAACGATCTAGTAAGTAGGGTACGTTCCTTAATGACATTTTTGCTATTCCGCCCAAAAGGTTTTGGGAACGCCCCCTACAACTTGTTGAGTGCTTTCTAAATACTTTTTAACTTCCCGACTGAGAGGATAAGCGATCGCGTATAAACTTAGCTTCAGCAGCGCGATCGCCTTTGGGATACTGTTCTAGAATTTGGTTGAGATACTTGCGTTCTCCGCTGAGATAAAAGCTAGAAAACAGCAGATCGTCGATATAAGGACTTTTGGGAAACGTAAGCTGCATTTCCTGGATAATTTCATCCAAGCGTTGCTGATAGTCTTGTTGCATTTGTCGTTCGACAGCTTCCCAGTCAGAATCTATCGTTGAGGTTGAAAAGATGAGCGTATTCAGTTCCCCCGTCATGCCTGGAAGCGGGTGAATGCGCTTGGTTTCGCCATAGGGATAATCTTCCCACTGGGCTAATAAAGTTGAAGCAACTTGATAGAGCGTTTTTTCGCGCAAGGATGCAGGCGTAGCGCGATCGCCTAACAGATCTTGGTAGAGAGAAAGCGCGATCGCATTTTGACTAGCCGCTTGATACGCTGCGCGAATTTCACTGGCGTTGCGTTTCTCATAATCGCACGTCCACCAGGTCTGACAGTCATTTTGAGGTAAGCGGTACGTGCGGAAATTATCCCAAACTGGAAGATAGCCATTTTTCCAGCCGCCTTCCCCTGCCCAATTGGAAGCCATTTGATAGCGAGACTCTGGCGTATTTTGTTGCTGCCACTGTTGCAGTTGTTGCCAGCGCTGGCGCTGTTCGGTCAGCATGGCTTGCATTTGCTGTTGTTTTTGGGCAACATCATTAACTGCACCGTCGTACCCCGGATCGGCTTTGTAATAAGTCTGTAAAATCTCAACAGGCATCTGAGCGAGATCTAACTGTTCAGAAGCTTGTAAGGCGTTGGCATAGTCTAGATCTCTGGCATAGCGTACTGTTAGGGCGTATTGCAATAAGGGGGCGAGGGATTGATTTTGCGGGCGATCGCGCAGCGTTTGAATTTGCGCCGTCGTTAACCCCACATCTAATAGCGTCCGGACGTGCGGCCAGGCTAAGTAAAGAGCATCGCGATCGCCCATAGGCTGCACCATCATATTTATCCACAACTGCATTGCGCCAACAATATCGCCTTGCGCTTGCAACTGCCGCGCTTTGTGATAAGTTGCATCATCCGTTCCGGGATGTTGGGGATAGCGGGCGAGCCATTGTTCCCAGTCTTTCGCCCGCTGTTCGGGCGTTTTTTGGGCAATGCGGTCTAAGATTGCCTTACTGCGCGGTTCGCCTCCAAAGTACGAGTATCCGGCTAAGTCGCCATACTCGCGGCAACTTTTGGCAAACAGCGAGTCTGGGTATTTTTCAACAATTCCAAGCAGTAGGTAGTAAGCATGAGCGCCTTGATGCAGATCTTGACCAAAAAAGCCATCGTAGACGTTGCGGGTGAGGTTGTGTAACCGACTCAAGTCCCCGTTTATCAGGTTTTGGAGGATAGCGCTGCCTTGAGGATCGCCGTGACGGTCGAGTTCCGCCGCAGCCCAAGCTTGATGTTCTGAATTAGCTTGCGTAGCGATATGTTGAAGGATAGAACGAGCAATGGGGATAATTTCCCCGGCTTTGCTCGGTGCGAAAACATCAACGAGTAGGTATTTCTGGGAGGGCGTCGGTAGAGAGTCGTAAAGGGCGATCGCTTCTCGAATATCTTCTGCGTTCGCTTGCTGAAGTTGCAACAATCTCGCCCACTCAGCGGTATTGAGGGCTTGTCTGGGGTCAAAATAAGCGCGGGGTGGTGGTTGGTCAACAGCACCATCGCCTAAAAGCGTCCGCAGAAATTGTCGATTAAATTGACGTTCAAATTCAGCTTGGGGTGCGGGTTTGGTATTTTGTTGCGCGAGTTGGACGAGGCGATCGCGCACCGCCGGATCGTCTAAGCCAAATTCTCGCTTCCACGCTTCCGGGTCGGGTTGTGTGTATTGGTTCGGGTCGAGTAGACTTTCAGGTTTAGCCGTCAGCAAATAAATATCGAAGTTTTCTGGCTGTCGCTGCAACAGTTGTTCTAGCCACAGTGTTGTGTAGGGTTTACCCAGTTTGCGAATGCCAACTACGCCGTAAATTTGCCGCGTTGGGTCGCCAGAACGCGCATAATAATCTAAAAGCGGATAAGCTTTGGCTCCGTAGCGCTGCCAAACGGGGTTATCGAGCTTGTTATCGCCCCATTTGAGAATCATGATATCTTGGCGAATGGCTCGAACAATCGGTTGCCATGCCGGATCGAAGCGGAGGCGATCGCGCGTCACTTCATCGATCTGAATTTGTGCGAGTTCTTCAGGGGCAAGTTTTTCGGCTTGTTTAACAGCTTCTTCTGGCGATGGAATGACGGCAGCAGATTGCAAGACTCCCCGCAAAGGCAAACCGATTGCTAAAAGGGCGATCGCACCTAATACCCCATAAAAATAACGTTTGTTTGGCAGCTGCATAAACTTTTGACCTCTCAGAAAATACAGAAACCCCAGCCAATGCTAGAGGAACAGCATTGATGGGGCTGAAGACGCAGTTAGGAGGTATCTTGACATCCAAACTTATCTGCGAAACCTCGATACCTCATCACTTTTTAATAAGTTCTTAAGCTCGCAGGCTATTTCCGGGAAAAAGTATGCTGAAGGGAGAGTTGATGGTTTATGGCTTCCTCGGCGTGCCCTGCCACCCTTGCCACTCAAGGAGTTTTCCCAATTCTGCAAAGGTTCTGGCTGCTAACAAGCAAGGCAATCATTCAACCTCAATGAGTCTTGGTTATCGGATTAACCGTGAGTTTTCTTTGTCGAGGATTGGGCTTGCTACTCGAGTTAATCTCAAAGAAACTAAAATTGCCTTGTAGTTTAGCGATCGCGCTAACAGGTATTGTCAAATTTATCCTTGACCTTGTAAGAACCTTTGTTCTCCCGGCTATTTGCACCAGGATACCAATTACTTATGAAACTACCTCTCGACGTAAACGATGGTTAACAAGTGCATTAGGAAGGCTACCTTGTATAGGCTATGCCTGTCTTATGCAGAGAGTACCCAAAACGGAGCCAGCTAACGATTGAGATGAGCCGCCGCAGATAACCTATAAAACCCAGTAAATAACCTCTCGGCGGCCGACTCCATCAATTTGTTATGCTGCCTTGCTAATCTCCACTAATTTCCACTAACTTTTCGCCAGAACGAAGTAGCTCTAGTGCTTCTGGTAAAACTGAACTCAAAATCTCTCTCAGTCGAGCATTTGACGTATTTCCGCAAGTCAACCAGATGACTTGTGGAGGCGATCCCAACCGATCGACCAAATCTACAAAATCGCTGTCTTTGGTCATGAAAATAACCCCTTGAGCTTTTGCAGCTTCAAAGATTTCCGGATCTTCAGCATCCCGCAATCCAAGATCGCGTAAAGCTAGCGCTGTCACCCCAAATGTATCTGTAATCCAAGTTGCGATTGCAGGTGACAAATGTGCATCAATCCAAATCGTTGTCATGCAACTAAAACAGGATGATTGAGTTTGCGTGAAGCATAGATAAGTGCTGCTCTCAAATCATCCATTTCCAAATCGGGCAGTTCCTCTAAAATCTGTTCGGAGCTTAGCTCTGCTGCGAATAAATCCAAAACATCAGACACTCGAATTCTCATCCCCCTAATACAAGGACGACCACCACACTGCCTGGGATTTACTGTGATCCGTTCAAGTAGCTTTGACATTTGAAGAAACCTCCCTAGAAAATTCTATAACGTTTCTCGAATAACTGAGGTAAACTCAGACTTCTGTTATTGTTTCACTGACTGCTATTGCTATATTTTATCTGTTTGAGAAATGCTATAGCGAGTTTAAATGAAACGTGAAAAGGCATCGTAGTTTCTTAAATAATTGCCTGCGCGATCGTTATGCCAAACTTGAAGCCCCCGGTACGTACGGTAGCGGATGCAGCGACCGATCGCGATCGCACGCACGGGCACTCGCGTTGACCCGATCTTTGGCTCAAATTCTCAACTTGGCGCGATCGCGCCAAGTCTACGGATATGTGGACTCGCAGCAGAAGTTTGTCAATGACTTTGTAGCAGCCTGGAACAAGGTGATGAACTGCGATCGCTATGACCTGCGCGCCGTCCAAGCATCAAGCTCTGCAAGAGGTTTCTAAGCCTAGCGTCAGCTATCATAACGGACATCCTGAACGTAGGTAGAAGCCAAAGACTTTTAGGTCGAGTAGTAGAAACTCTATTAAGGAACGCACTCTACAACTGCATGATTGAGAACTTACTGTTGCCTGTACTCTGCCCATACTGTAGCAAAACGTTCAGCCGTCCACCCAACCAAGTCCGATACTTGACCATCACCAACTTCTACAACTCGTTCGCAGCCATCTGTGCGTTCTACCACATCCACTGAAAAGAACTGGCTGTTAATCCGTTTAGCGCACTCTTCAACAATCTCTGGAACATCCTCGCTGGTTGATGCAGCAAATGCCCTGCCGTAAACTACAAAGTAACGTCTCTCTGTCTCAGCAACGAAATCTTCAACTTGTCGCACACAAATCCCCCCCTCAATGTTGCCTCTAAACTTTTGCATCTCAGCTACAACTGTCCTAATCGCTGACGGTTCATCAATCATCGACCCTACCGATGTCTTGAGAGACTTCACATAGTCTTTGATGAAGAATCTGTTCCATCCCAGCTCACCTAATTGGCGTTCTAAATCATCCTCGATTGAAAAGAAGTGTGTTTCCGGTGTTAAATCACGAATCAATGGATACCAATTCGGTAAGTAGTGCGTCGCTAGATATTCATCATCAGAGGTTAGAACGTCTGCATCAGTATTTCTGACAGCTTCAACTAAGCGAGAATAATCATTAGGAGCGAGCATCCAACCTCGATAGATTAGCGTTTCTCCTGGTTTTGGTACGGGAAAAATTTTGGCAGATCTTAAAGCCAAAGCTTCTAAAGAGATAGTGGATGCTTCAAACCCTACATTTTGCAGACAACCAACCTGTTCTGAGTAGGCTTCATCAACCTGCTTAGGATTGAAGTAGTCGCTGGGAAAGAGAAATCTCATAAGACTTTACTTATCAAGCCGCTTCGCTCACTAGAATGCCACATCTAAAGCGAATTGAAATAGCCTTCGTGGAATGTGCAACGCGAGGTGATGCCATTTTCTTCTGCCGCAAACACCCTCAAACACTCACTAGATAGTAAGTAGGGTGCGTTCCTAAAAACCTTTTGGCGAAGTAGCAAAAATTATATTAAGGAACGCACCCTACAACTTAGCGATGTTTAAAGGTTGATTCATATTGCTTTGCTTGAAATTCCAGCCATACACAGGATCGATTTCATGAGCAGGCTTAACGCTAGTTTCCCTTCTTTGGGCTGCTTTATAGCGAAGGTCGTCAAGAAAACTTGCAAGTTCTAGCAAAGCCTCATCAGGAAGAGCGTTGACTTCTTCAAGTCGCTGTTACCGTTCTCCCGTGGTTCTGTCCACCGCTAAATCTCAGGCTAAACTCTCTCTATTTTATCCTGAGCCGTGAGATTAGCGATCGCCGAAGCAAGGTTGGGAAGCTCGTGTTTTATGATGGAGAGATGCAAAAGCTTACGATTACCCGACCCGACGATTGGCATTTACATCTACGCGATGGTGCGGCGCTGAAAGCGGTTCTGCCCCATACGGTGCGACAGTTTGCCCGCGCGATCGTTATGCCGAATTTGAAGCCCCCGGTACGCACGGTAGCGGATGCTGCGGCCTATCGCGATCGCATCCTTGCAGCGATTCCAGAGGGCGGACAGTTTGAGCCACTGATGACGCTCTATCTCACCGACAACACGAGTCCCGAAGAAATTATCGCGGCTAAAGAATCCCAGTTTGTCAAAGCGGTTAAGTATTACCCAGCCGGTGCAACGACCAATTCGGACTTGGGGGTAACGGACATTCGGAAGTGCGATCGCGTCTTTGAAGCGATGCAGCAGGTAAATCTGCCTTTATTGCTGCACGGGGAAGTGACCGATTCAGATGTGGATATGTTCGACCGCGAAAAAGCGTTTATCGAACGGCATTTGATCCCCCTCAAGCAGCGATTTCCCAACCTGCGCGTAGTGCTTGAACACGTTACCACCTCAGATGCCGTGCAGTATGTTCTATCTGCCAACAATATCGCCGCAACGATTACGCCCCAACATTTGTTATTTAACCGCAATATTCTATTTCAAGGTGGCATTCGCCCCCATTTCTATTGCTTGCCCATCTTAAAACGGGAGGAACATCGCCTGGCCCTGTTGCAAGCAGCAACTTCCGGTAATCCTAAGTTTTTTCTAGGCACCGATAGCGCCCCTCATCCTCGCAATGGCAAAGAAAGTTCCTGTGGCTGTGCGGGATGTTATTCAGCTTTGCACGCGATGGAGTTATATGCAGAAGCATTTGAAAGCGTTGATGCACTGGATAAACTTGAAGCATTCGCCAGCTTCTATGGGCCCGATTTTTATCAACTCCCGCGCAATACCGAACAGATTACTTTAACCCGAACAACCTGGCGCGTTCCCGATGAAGTTCCCTTTACTGAATCTGGACTCGTACCCCTACGGGCAGGTCAGGAAATGACGTGGCAAATGCTTGATACAGCATGAATGCTAGCCTTCCAGTTGACTCGAACTTGCAGGGAGAGCGATCGCATCTCCCCCTCAACAATTGGTACGATCGAGTCTAAGAGTTAGAAGGCTGGACGGTTACTTATGGTTTCTCAAGTCACTTCGCTTTCAACTTCAGAGATCGTCTATCCCGATAGCGATGGTCAGCCGATATCCGATCGTACTAAACAATTTCGCTGGATCGTGGTCGTGCAGCAAAATCTGGAGTGGTTGTTTGCAGACCATCCCCAGGTTTTGATCGCGGGTGACTTATTGTGGTATCCCGTTCAAGGAAATCCTAAAGTGCGTCAAGCACCCGATGTTATGGTTGTTTTTGGCAGACCCAAAGGCGAACGCGGTTCTTATCAACAGTGGAATGAAGGCGATATTGTCCCCCAAGTCGTGTTTGAAATTCTCTCTCCGGGCAATACACTGACTGAAATGAACAAAAAGCAGGTCTTTTACGACCGCTACGGCGTTGAAGAATACTATCTTTACGACCCGGAACGCAACGATCTTAGTGGGTGGTTGCGATCGCAAGAACGCCTAGATGTCATCGACCCCATCGCCAACTGGGTGAGTCCTCGCCTAGGCATTCGCTTCGACTTATCCGGAGAGGAATTAGCCTTAATTCGTCCCGATGGCGAACGTTTTGCCACCTATGTCGAGATTCAACGACAACTGGCTCAACTGCAAGCTAGGGTGCTAGAAACAGAATCTTTATTAGAACAAGAACGCCTTCGCGCCGAACGCTTGGCCCAACGGCTACGCGAGGCAGGCATTGACCCAGATGCGATAGAAACATAATTGCCAAGGTCTAGACCCCAATCAGTGAGGTTCGCTGTATGCTTGCATCAGTATAGGGGTATGTCGCTGGAGCCAAATCAATGATGAATGCTTTAACACTGCAACTCCCTTCAGCTTTTCAAATGACTAATGAACAGTTTGCACAGCTTGCGGCTGTCAACAAAAACTTGCGCTTAGAATTAACCTCTACCGAAGAACTCATAATTATGCCGCCCACTGGGGGAGAAACCGGAAATCGAAATTTTGAGATTTATATTGATTTAGGGCTATGGAACCGCCAAACTCGGTTAGGTAAAGCCTTTGATTCCTCTACAGGCTTTCGTTTACCTCAAGGTGGAACTCGTTCTCCAGATGTGGCTTGGTTACGCATGGAACGATGGGAAGCCTTGAGTGAAGAACAGCGAAAGGGATTTTTACCTTTGTGTCCTGACTTTGCGGTAGAACTTGTCTCAGAAACGGATAACTTGGAAGATACGCAGAAAAAAATGCGGGAGTATCTAGAGAACGGATTGCGATTAGGATGGTTAATTAATCCCAAAACTCGACAGGTTGAAATTTATCGCCCGAATCAAGCCGTAGAAGTTTTAGATTCTCCGACAACGTTATCGGGTGAAGATGTTCTACCAGGTTTTGTGTTAAATTTGCAACCTATTTTTGCATAGGGGGAGAGATAGGAATTTTGCGATTACCAGACGCGATCGCACTCAGCTTCTGTACCGCGTCTGGTAGGCTTGCAGCTTACAACTCTTGGGGAGAAGAGGCGGGCATTTGGCTCATTTTCTCTAAGTCGAGAACCTTGTCGAGTTCTTCGGTGCTCATCAGTTGGCGTTCTAGGACAATTTGGCGTAAAGATTTGCCCGTTTCCAGAGATTCCTTGGCGACGGCGGCGGCGTTGAGATAGCCGATATGGGGGTTGAGGGCGGTGACGAGTGCTAGACTGCCTTCAGCATAGGCTAAACAGCGATCGCGATTGGCGGTGATTCCTTCGAGACATTGTTGCGTCAAGGCGGCGATCGCATTTCCCAATATCTCAATACTGTGAATCAGATTATGGGCAATCAGCGGCATCATTACATTTAATTCTAATTGTCCGGCTTGGGCCGCCAGGGCGATCGCGCTATCGTACCCCATCACCTGGAAACACACCATTGAAGTCATTTCCGTCATCACCGGGTTATATTTCCCTGGCATAATCGAGGAACCCGGTTGCACGGGGGGGAGTTGAATTTCCTTAAATCCCGTTTTTGGCCCAGAATCCATTAAACGCAGATCGTGGGAAATTTTCACCAAATCTTGCGCTAGGTTGCGTAATGCACCGGAAACATGGACGAACGGGGACATACTCTGCATCGCCGCCATCAGATGGCGGGAGGGTTCTACGGTTTGTCCAATTAAGTCGGAAAGGAGTTGCGCCACGCGGAAGCGATAGAGGGGATGCGTATTCAAACCCGTTCCTGTAGCACTTCCCCCTAAGCCTAACTGAGTGAGATCGATGGCGGCCATTTCAATGCGGGCCATGTGATCGTTGAGAATTTGCGCCCAAGCGCGGAAGCCTTCTCCCAAGCGGACGGGAACCGCGTCTTGTAGGTGAGTTCTGCCCGATTTAATCACATCTTGAAATTCATCGGCTTTGGTGTCTAAGGTGGCGATCGCATCCGATAAAGCCGGATACAAGCCATGCTCTAAGGCTAATAATCCCCCAATCCTGATCGCGGTGGGAATCACATCATTGGTAGATTGACCGTAATTAACATGATCGTTGGGACTGACGCGCTTGTAGTTGCCTTTTTGGTCGCCTAAAATTTCTAAGGCGCGGTTGGCGAGAACCTCATTCACGTTCATGTGGTGGGAAGTTCCAGCCCCGGCTTGGTAGATATCAACGATAAACTGATCGCGCAATTGACCTTGCAAAATTTCATCCGCTGCTTGGACAATGGCTTGACTCACGTCTTTGGGAATGCAGCCGAGTTCGCCATTAGCGATCGCCGTCGCTTTTTTAATCAAAAGACAAGCATCGACATAGGTGGGTAAGGGTGGAAGTCCGCTGATCGGAAAGTTTTCCATCGCCCGTAGGGTCTGAATCCCATAATAGGCATCGTTTGGGATTTGTCTTTCTCCCATTGAGTCTTTTTCGATCCGGTATGGTTCAGTCATGTCAGTCCACGTCAGGCATTACCCAAAAATCATCTCACGAACTCGCCAAGCCGGGGGCGAAAATTGCGATCGCCTCAAATTCTACACTCTGCGGGCGTTCCCCCTTCATTAAAGTTTGTGTAAATCTACTGGAGCAAAAACACGCAACTCCGAGGATTTTCAGAGGTCTAACATTCTCTGTTCGATAAAGGAATCGTGAATTTACGGTGAATTTGGCATTCGTCACGTCATTTAGTGAATTTAAATCACACAGCCCAACATTAAATTCCCCCATCTTAAAGAAGAAAGGACTGGTTTGCAGTATCCGTGAGTTTACCCGTCAGGTTCTTAAAACCATGAGCACTGTTTTAGTCGTCGATAAAAACCCTGCCTTACGGGAGGCGATCGCTAATTTGCTTTTGCAAAATGGGATGAGCGTTCAAGAAGCGGCTGATGGCAAAGAAGCAATAGAAAAAGTACAATCACGCGCCCCAGATTTAGTGATTACTGACATTGTAATGCCGTGGATTAATGGTTACGAACTCTGCCAATGGCTCAAGAATGAAGCGAATCTCAAACCCCGAATTCCTGTTGTCATTTGTTCCGATCGCAATAATGACTTTGATCGCTATTGGGGAAAGAAGAAGGGAGCAGATGCTTTTATCAACAAACCCCTACAGGCGAGGGAATTAATTGAAACGGTCAAGCAATTTTTCGCTTAAACAAAAAAAGTCCGGTCAAGGGCTGACCGGACAGAAGCTTAATCAATCATTCAGTACACAACAAAGCTGAAAACAGAGTTATTAACTAACCTTGTTCGATATTAACCTTCACAACTTTTGCCTTTTCAGCTTCAGCCTTGGGTAAAGTTAGGTGAAGAATTCCGTCTTTGTAATCAGCAGTTACATTCGTGTTTTGGATGCGAGCAGATAGCGGAATCACGCGCTGAAATTGACCGTAGTGAAACTCTGTTCGAGTCACGCCGTTTTCTTCTGTTCTGGCTTCAGATTTCCGTTCGCCTTTAACAGAAACCGTGTTCTCTGAGACTTGAATATCAAGGTCTTTGGCATCAATTCCGGGAACTTCCAGTCTGAGGCGGATAGCTTCGGCGGTTTCTTCAATTTCGGCTGGAGGAACGCGGACTAGCTTTTGAGTGGCATCCCAAAGGTCAGATGTGCTTAGTTCATCAAATAGGCGGTTCATCTGACGGTTTAGCGTAGTGATTTCTTGCCAGGGGTTCCAACGAACTAAACTCATAATCA
>JAAHGE010000970.1 GCA_010672635.1 Desertifilum sp. SIO1I2
GCGAAACAGTTGTTCAAATCGTCCCACGCGGTTAACACCAAAGGCAATTTCGGGTTGGCGGTTATCCCAAAAAGTTTGAGTAGAGGTGGGTAAGTGCGATCGCAACTGTTTCGCGAACTTGCAGAAGCCTTCCATCACCTGGGATTAGACCCTTTAGCCGCACCTGAAAGCGCCATTAACCATCCCCAATGGTCAAAAACGTTTGAAAGGGTCTTCGAGCGCCAGAAACTCGCCAAAACCTTTGGAGAGGCGGCTGTTAATTATTCGATGGATCGGAGTTTTGGCGAACATTTTGCCGATGTCTTCGCGCAGGTGTTGCGACGGTTCAACCCAAAACAGAATTACTTTCTCAGCCAGGTTTGGCGAGATACCTATAGCGAAAGACCTTTGTATCTCCAAGCCGACGCACAGGCTATTATCCGGCAAAACTGCGCTCGCCTCCACCTCCACCTCGGCGTCTTTAGCGAAAAACTGCTGCAACTGGCTGAGTCAGAAAAGTTCGATCTCATCCAATTTTCCAATATCTCTGACTGGATGCCGCTAGCCGATCTTCATGCCATGCTCGCGTTAGCCGTACAATGCTTGCATCCGGGTGGCGCGTTGTTGGGAAGGCGGTTAAATGGCGACCATTTTTTAGCTGAGGTGATGGCGGAACATCTAAGCATGGATGAGGTTTTGTGCGATCGCCTTTTGAAGTTAGACCGTTCTTTCTTTTACCGGGAAGTGGTTGTCGGATTTTGTCTATGAAGTTCCATTGTCTCACCCTTGAAGAGCGTTTGCAGTTTCAAGCCTCGATTGCAGCAATCGAACAAATTGCCCAGTATCCTTTAGGCAATGACTTTTTTCAGATCGAGCATGGGTTGAATTATTTTGCCTTTTTCGATCGTCTGGGGGATGTTCATTATTATGTCGCGCTGGATGGCGATCGCGTCGCCGCAGTGGGTGCCGGAATTTTGCGCCAACTTGCTGGCTCTCTGGCTTGGTATTTGTGCGATCTTAAAGTCCATCCTGACTATCAGCGCCAATATCTCTCGCTGCGCTTGTTACGCTCGGCGCTTGGGGGAAATCAGCAAAAGTGCGATTCCCAGAGGGATCGCTTCGCGAATCGCCTCTACGCTATTTTAATGAATCCTAGCCGTTTAGCCAGCATCTATCAACGATTTCCCTTTGTGCAATTTCGCCACGCTACCACGCTGAACCTCTATAGCTTTGATGCACAGACAATGGATCGGTTCTCTCCTTTAGTTGTCGCACATCGAGGTCCGATTTCCTACCTCTCCTTACAAGGAATTAAGGAGATAAGGTTAGCCAGTAGCGGAGATATTTTTCCCTTATTGCACGTTC
>JAAHGE010000971.1 GCA_010672635.1 Desertifilum sp. SIO1I2
TCTGGGCCCGGGCGCGCCAGCCGGCCATCGCCTCGCGCGCGCCGGGGGATGGATAAGAGCGTCATGCGGCAGGAGCATCAGTATCGAATGCGCCTTAAACAGCGCCGTTCGGGGATTCCTACGGAAATCGCTCAGACCTCTTATCAAGCGAGACATCAAGAAACCCTACTCGCTTTAGCTTTGGAAGGGCAAGACGACCGCTTTAAGGCTAAGGTTTATGAATTGGTTGTCGATCTGAACATTGAACCTGACGATCCCTTATTCTTGATGTTGATTGCTACAGGTCGATTAGAAACTTTGCTGGAAGAACGACCCCAAGAACTTTCAGCATTGTTCGATCAATGGGAAGATCGGGTTTATACGAAGCTTGAGGATTACCGCTCTGGGCTTGAAACTTACGAACGCACCGCCGTCAAGGCCCAGGAAAAGGCGATCGCTCAATCGGTACACGATCTAATTCAACGTACTACCTTTGAGAAGTTTGTGCATAGCTTCACGGTGGCTAGTGTAGGACTGGCGATCGCATTTACTCTGATTGCTGCTGGGGTGGGTGGGGCATTGGGCTATGGGTTTCGAGAATTCCAGGCACGAGCAGTACGGTATGCCCCCCTCGAACCCCGGAGATTGACCTTAGCCGAAGCTCAAGCTTTAGAATGGTCAACCAGCCGCGAGGGGCAACGCGCAAGGCAACTGTACGAGTGGAACCGAGACTTGCTAGCCAATTATGCCTGCGAGCAACAAGCCGAAAACTTAGGGGTGACGCTTTCACTGCAAGGACAATTAGCCGAACGGGGAGCCTGCGTGTTGTGGGTGCGCCCTGTGGCTGAACGCCGCTTGCGTTCAAGCAACTAACGGGTAGAGTGGTTAATCAAACAAAGAAAACTGTTCAGCAGTGTGGGTTGATTCGCGCGACTTTGGCTCAGATGGGGTAGATTTGGAGCGAGCTTTATTGGCACGAGCAATGACCTTGCGCCGAATGCCAAGTTCTTGCAGAACATAAGGCTCTGGCTCCCTTAAGGAGGAATTTTCAAATCTGGAGTGCATTTCTCCAAATAGTTCGGGATGCCATTCAACCATTCTGGTAAAAGACCAGATTAACGCATCGGCATAGGGGTGTGGCAGAGGGGCACATAAACTATAGGGTTGCAAAGCGCAGACAACTTCAGCCGGAGTACACTTAAGCGTGCTATGTCCTCGTTCGGCTTCATCAAGGAGTTGAGCAAATCGCTCAATGCGAACTGCCTTTTTTAATCGCTCAACCGTCGAATCGGGTAAGGTTAAAGACCAGTCCGTTTTTCCAAAGATTACAGGTCCGTTGAAGTAATGAACCTGTTGG
>JAAHGE010000972.1 GCA_010672635.1 Desertifilum sp. SIO1I2
AACCTAATTTGTATCCCTCTCTGATGCAATCGATCTGCCAGGAGATTGCTTTAGGGAAGACAGTGCAATGGCAGGAACAAGCCTATGAGTTAACAGGGGTTGAAGTTGACCCTCATGCGTTGCATATCATTCATCTTTCGCTCGCCCCAGAGGAACCCCTACCCCCCACAATGGGACGAGCCGTTCATGCGTTGTGCTTTAAGTGGCTGGCTAGTGCCGATGCAACATTAGCTGAAACCTTACACCACCAGGAGAACCTGCCATTTACTTTATCATTGAAGCCCAGTTCATCGAATCAATGGCGATTGCGGATCTCAATTTTGCGTCGTGAATTGCTAGCGCCTTTGCTCTGGGGACTCAGTGAAGATTTAGGCAATCCAGTTGAATTAGTGAGAACTCCCTGCCGCATAGGTAGAACTGTAGAAATGCTCCAGGCCACCAGTTTTCAAAACTTGTTGCAATTACCCGCCCAGGAGACAATCGACCTTCAACTCCTCTCTCCCACTAGCTTTAAACAAGGTAAGGAGATCCAGCCCTTTCCCCTACCAGAGCTAGTCTTTAACAGTTTATTGCGTCGCTGGAATGCATTTGCACCCCAAGAATTGTGCTTTCCTGCGATTGAGTGGCGCGGTTTGGTGTCAGCCTACGAGCTAAAAACCCATGCGTTCAAACTCAAAGGGGGAGCTGAAATTGGGGGACAGGGACTTGTCCGCTATCGCTTTCCTGAACCCGAACAGGCAAAAATTGCAACGACGCTGGCTCACTTTGCTCGGTTCTCTGGAGTCGGGCGCAAGACCACGATGGGAATGGGTCAAGCGCAACTGTTTGAATCCCGTTAACTCCGACGATTCCCGTTTTTAATTTCTAACCATGTCTGAGATGAACTACTTACCCCTGGCATACCTGAATGCCTGGGAATATTGCCCTCGCCGTTTTTATCTTGAATACGTGCTGGGTGAAATGGAAGACAACGAGCATATTATCGTCGGACGGCACTTGCACCGCAACATTGATGAAGAAGGCGTCTTTCAAGAAGATGAAATGCTGATTCACCAGCAGCAATGGGTGTGGAGCGATCGCCTTTTGGTTTCTGGAATCATTGACGCAGTGGAGGAACGCGAAGGCAAGTTGATTCCGGTGGAGTACAAAAAGGGCAAGATGGCAAAACACCTCAATGACCATTTCCAGCTTTGCGCCGCCGCCCTCTGCCTAGAAGAACGCACCGGACACTCGATTGAGTGGGGAGAGATATTCTATCACGCCAATCGTCGCAGACAAAAAGTAGACTTCACACCTCAACAATCGCATCCTCTGTCATCTGCCGCAGTTGAGGTGA
>JAAHGE010000973.1 GCA_010672635.1 Desertifilum sp. SIO1I2
AGTGGGGAAGAGAGTGCTGAGTTAACAGTTATCAAGTCTTCCTATCTTTTTTTCTCCCCAACCCCTAACTCCTAACTCCCAACTCCCTTCTTTCCCCCCATCTCCCCATCTCCCCATCTCCCCATCTCCCCACCCTCTTCTCCCCCCTCAACAAAAGGCGTTACACTAACCCAAAGCCTTGTTGAGAATGAGAAAAGCGAATGAAAGCAGCGACGGTCAGCTTGTGTAGAGCGAATTCCTACGATGATTCAGTCTTGCGAAATGCTTTAATTCAAGTTTTAGAACCCTTGGGGGGAATATCTGCTTTTGTTAAACCCGGTTCCCGCGTTCTCCTCAAACCCAATCTCCTCACGGGTGCGCGTCCCCAGAAAGAATGCGTCACCCGTCCAGAAATTGTACGCTGCGTGGCTCAACTGGTTCTAGAAGCCGGGGGAAAGCCGTTTTTAGGCGATGGACCGGCTTTTGGTAGCGCGCGCGGGGTGGCGGTTGCTAATGGCTATCAACCCCTGTTAGAGGAATTGAATTTACCCGTGGTTGAGTTTAGTGGGAAGCGCTATCAAACCGTTAGCGATACGTTTAATCATCTGCTGCTGAGTAAAGAGGCAATGGAAGCGGATGTGACGATCAATTTACCCAAGGTGAAATCTCACGTCCAACTGACGATGACGCTGGGGGTGAAAAACCTGTTTGGCTGCGTTCCCGGTAAGATGAAGGCTTGGTGGCACATGGAAGCGGGAAAAGATAGCGGGCGGTTTGGCGAAATGTTGGTGGAAACTGCCAGAGCGATCGCGCCTGACTTAACGATTTTAGATGGGATTATCGGCCATGAAGGTAAAGGCCCCAGTGGTGGCGAGCCTCGCTTTTTAGGTATTCTCGGTGCAGCAGATAACGTTTTTGCTCTAGATCGTGCCTTTTTAGAGATTCTACAGGTCGATCTGGCAACCGTGCCGACTGCGGCGGCCGCTTCTCGACTCAATCTTTGCCCAGAAATGGTTGATTTTCCCTTACTCACCCCCACAGAATTGCAAGTTTCAGACTGGAAGTTACCGGAAGCGTTGGTTCCTATCGATTTTGGGATGCCTAGGGTAATTAAGTCTACCTTCCGCCATTTTTATATTCGTTTTATCAAAGAACCCCTCGCACTCTACGGACGTTCTTAAACAATCGCAATTAGCTTAATCGCAAAAAGCACTTGGAAAACTGGATTCCCAAGTGCTTGTTTTTAGAAGGGTAATTCTGAGAAAGGTTTAGGATTTTGAATCTCAATCTCAGCAATTCAGTAGAGGAACTTGGCTGAGGTTGGGTTAATCTAGGAAACCCATATTACCAGGTGC
>JAAHGE010000974.1 GCA_010672635.1 Desertifilum sp. SIO1I2
GTTGCATCAACCCCACCCCTTGCTGATGAATCCGAATTAAAGAAACCGTTGGGGGACGAGTCATTGTTGCTCTAAACGCAGCCAAGCGCCCATCGTAGTCTGCTAAAACTTGGGTAGCAGTTTCCGATTTCCCTAGAGTCTGACCGATGAACCGCACAATTTCTTGCACATCCCGCCCGTGATTGAAGTCGTACACTACCGTGGGCGCAATTTGCGATAAGCGATCGTAAACAGGTTGGTGATACCAGGAGAACGCCAGAATCAAATCCGGCTTGAGCATCACAATCCTTTCCAGGGAAGGCTCTTGCGGCCGGCCTAACAACGGGATATCCACCAGGCGATCGTCAAGATAGGATGAAAAGGGATTGGCTGCCCCCACAGGCTGAACGCCCAAGGCTAGCAGCGCATCCAGTCCAAACCCATCCAGAGTAACGATTCGCTGAGGGTTCAGCGGGACGCAGGTTTCGCCCATGACGTGCTGCACCACCTGGCAATCCTGCGAGGGTGAGGAAACCGATGAAGTCTGTTGCCCCCCAGGGCGCTGACAGGCAGCGATCGCCAAAAGGGTGCAAACTAGACACAGGCAAAACTTAATCCAGCGCCGCATATTCTAAAACTGATAGACAACACTTGCCGTAATGCCACGAGGGGCACCCGGATGAACCGCCCCGAAAGTTCCCTCGTAGTATCGTCGATCGAACGCATTTTTGAGGTTAATCTGCGCCGTTAGATTGGGGTTAAAACGATAAGCAGCAAACAGATCCACCCTTGTGTAACTCGGTAACTCGTAGACATTGTTTAAGCTTTCCCAGCGTTCGCCAACGAAAAAGATCCCACCGCCCAGACTCAAACCCTGCAAACTGCCATCAAAATCATATTTTGTCCACAGGCTAAAGCTATGGGGAGCCGCCCAAGGCAGGCGATTTCCTTCTGGAAAGCGGTTATCGCGGGTGATTTTGGCATCGAGGTAACTGTAGGAAGCAATAATGCTCCAGTTGGGGGTAATGCGCCCGCTGATATCTAACTCAATTCCCTGACTTTCCTGTTCGCCCGTTTGGATGCTGAAGCGGGTATCGGTCGGATCGGGAGTGAGGACGTTATCGCGTTTAATCTTAAACAGGGCTAATGTCGCGCCCAAAGCCCCATTGAAAAATTCGGTTTTGGCTCCGATTTCGTACTGGGTGCCAAAGGTGGGATCGAAAGGGTTTCCAGCCGCATCCGTACCGGAGTTGATCTCAAAGGAACGGCTATAACTGGCATACAATGAAAGCCAATCTGCGGGTTGGTAGACAATGCCCAAACGGGGACTAAAATCTTCAACCTTTTGATC
>JAAHGE010000975.1 GCA_010672635.1 Desertifilum sp. SIO1I2
TCCAACAACTCAACTATGAGGCGATCGCGGCTCAACCTGTTATTGTGCATCCCCATGATGCGATTGAACTCTGGGTCGTCGGTTGTGGTGGGACCGGTTCGTTTCTAGTTCAACTGCTTTGCCGCATTGTGCAGCACTTCCAAACTCAAGGCGTTTCCATTAAGTTAATCCTGGTCGATCCGGATACCGTTGAACCACATAACCTCACCCGTCAATGCTTTTGTCCGGCCGAACTTGGACTGAATAAAGCAATGGCTCTAGCTGCTCGCTATGGCATAACTTGGGGACTCCCGATTGAGGCGATCGCCTCTCCATTTGAGCGCCAGATGCTTAATACCAGCTATCGTACGCTTACTGTGCTGCTAGGATGCGTGGATAATGCCAAAGCTCGAGCAACTTTCGCCAAAACGTTAGAGTACAACACTTACTATGAAGCCCCTCGTCTATGGTGGATTGATAGCGGTAACGGCGATCGCTACGGACAAGTCCTGATTGGTTCAAACCTTTCCCCATTACCTGACGATTACGCTCCTACTGAACTCGGTTGGTTGCAACTTCCCGCACCCAGCGCCCAAGCCCCCGAATTGCTAGTGCCACGGGTTGAAGAATCTCAGTCCTCAACGCTCTCTTGCGCCCAATTAACCCAACTCAATCAACAAGGACTCTTAGTTAATCCCCAAGCCGCCGTCATCATGGCAGAAGTGACTGCGGCTCTACTCACCGCGAAGCTCAAACGTTTTGCGGTTTACTTTGACCAAACCACGGGTCTTATGCGCTCAAGCTATACCACAGTGGAAGCTGTACGGGCTAGCCTCCCCTTTCCTTAGACAAAACCATGAATGCAGAACCTCAAATTCTGCATTTACCTCAGCAACTAGTAATTTTACCAGTTGCCAGACACGCGACAACTGCGCGGACAACTCTACCAGAGTTCGCGCAGTTCTTGACCAGGCTTGCATTTCATCAAAATTTGAATTCCCACCCACCCACCATTTCCTATCGGAGAGGGATGATCGGTTCAACGAACCTGAATTAAGACAAAACTAGATAATTGGAAGCGGGTTATGGTCAAAACTACCGTAGATGGTTCGATCCTACGCATTCCCACCTGGATTGCTACAGCTAACCAGTTTCAATCCACTCCCACTCAGGTTGAGAATACCCTGCTATCTCAACTGTTTACTCCACAAGAGTTAGAAGGCTTAGTGCTTGTTAAAACTCCATCACTTGATGCAACTGCTGCGATGCTTAAGTCCCAAAGCTTTGATGATGGGATTAAGCGCAAGCTGGCTTTCAGTTCGGGCAACAATCACTACTT
>JAAHGE010000976.1 GCA_010672635.1 Desertifilum sp. SIO1I2
TGTTTAGGCTTAACTGCCATTTATCTGCTGACTGGGAAAACCCCTCAACAGTTGTCTGTTCACCCGGCTACCCATCAAATCCAATGGCGAAGGGATGCTTCCCAGGTGAGCGATGCTTTCGCATCAGTCTTAGATCGAGCCATTCAACCTGTAGGAAGCGATCGCTTTTACACGGCTTCCCAAATGCTTCAGGCGCTGTTACAGCAAAGTCTCGTAACGCGGGTTATTTCTTCCAGTAATTATGGGAGCGATCGCGCGCAGCCAACTGTAAGTTCTGGATCGCTCTCCCGTCTTCAGTTTGTTATCCCTCTGAGTATTGCAGCCAGCATTTGGAGTGGATTTTTCCTGCGAGGTCTCATTTCGACACCTTTAACTCAGGTTAGTTCAACATCTCTCACTGCTCAACCGGAAAGCGCAGATTACTCAGAAAAACCGCTAGTCGCGGCTTCTATCCCAAGAGCGATCGCGCCAGAAACTGAAGTGCGCTATCCCATTTCTACGGTTGTACCGGACGTTTCAACATTGGGATCTGAGTATGCAACACCCGTAAGCGCGATCGCGCCAGAAACCGAAGTGCGCTATCCCATTTCTGCGATTGTACCGGACGTTTCCCCAGTGGCGATCGCCCAACCGATTCTAGAACAAACTCTAGATGAGATAGCCGATCGAATTTTCTACGAACGCTACCCTCAACTCCAAGATCGAAAAATTCAACCCCACGAAACCGCACTGATCCAAGAATGGCATCAAATCCGTCAGTGCGAGGCGATTGTAGATTATCACTTTTATCAAAAATATCCCGAACAGCAAAACCGAAAAATTGTGCGGGGAGAAAAAGACTTGCACCAATGAGTGGCGATCGATTCGCGAACGGGTGCAAGGATGCAATTAACTTTTAAGAATGAGTTTTGTCACAGGGTAAAAAGTAAGTAAAACTTAAAGCACTTTGTATTGTATGCTAATGAAGCTTTGAGATTTAAAGCTTTGTTTTTATAAATTTCAGTATAAATGTCTGTTCCACCAGAAATCCAATTGATTCTTGACCGACTGTATCAAGAGCTAGACGAGACTGAAAGAGAGGCGATCGTAGGGTTAAACTTAGTTAGACAAAGATTGTCTCTGTTTCCAGAAAATGAGATATTAAGACAATTGTTTGCTACGTTGAGCAATATTCTTTTTTTTGTAGAAATTCATAGAAGTCGAATTAGCTATATAATCGAGCAAATTTCTGATAACGATACACCTGCTCAAGTTCTGCAAGAAGTTGGCGAGGATTTGGGATTGATTCTGGGTAGAGTGTTAA
>JAAHGE010000977.1 GCA_010672635.1 Desertifilum sp. SIO1I2
TTAATAGCATGGCACTTTAGTACCATCGCTGAGTGTGAGAATTTTGTACCTTATGTTACCAATATTTGCGCTCATTGCTCGATCGAGCAATCTAGCGCTTGAGAATGAGGGGGCGAACGATGGCAAAACTTGCCCCAAATGTCACCACCACAATCAGAAAAATGGCAACGCCTAGCCAAACGCCGCTAATCTCAGTTGACTTTTCTGGGGGAGTTGGACGGCGGTAGCGTCCTTCCTCTTGTTCGCTAATCAGGGGTTCAGACGGCGCTTCTTTGAGTTCTGGAGGTTTAGGCGGTACAGTTCGGGGCAGCGGACGTTGGGATGTGGAGGAAGAGAGAGATTCAGTGCCTAATTCAGGCGAACGGTTGATGCGAGTCGTAGGTGCAATCGCCGGTTCCGAACCCTCGACTTTCTGTTGGAGGCGAATGGCCGATTGAACAAATTGGTCAATTTCTTGACGCAGGTGTTGATTTTGTTGCAGGAGTTTTTGATTCTGAGTTCTCAAAAACTCTAGCATGGCCTGGTTAGCCTGCATTTCAGCCGCCAGTTCGCGGTAGACCGAAAGCGGAACCGATGGGGCGTAGGATGAGGAGGTTGCGGTTTGGGTCTTAACTGTCACATTTCGCATAGGAGGGGGCAGGATATAGGGATAAGTTCAATCAGCGCTCAGAAGCACGCGGGTTAGACCGAGGGGTCGCGATAGTTGAAATTAGAGCAACCTCCAGGTCATTCGTCAAGAATTTGCTCAATTTATTGAACGCGGCTTGGATTGCTTAGAGGTTATCCGAGTTTTCTGAAGTCTCAAGTAGAGAAATCTTGGGGTATTGTAAGGCACCCTCTTGAAGGAGTTGAGGAAGATTAACATTTTCTAATGTTGCTTGTTGCAATTGCCTCAACAGGGTTTGACTCTCATCGAGCAACCCAATAACATCAATTCCAGCATAGTTGGGCTGATAGCGGCTGAGACGACTAATGGCTTCTCCAACCAAAATTGTTGCCCCGCGAAGATTATGATTGCCCAAGTGATAAATTGCCACAGCTAGCTGTAAAATGCCTTGATAAAAGGTCTTTTGAGGTTCGCACGCTTCAATCCAGATGGCTTCTAGAGTATCGTGACATTCATAAAATTCGCCTTGGTTGAATTGTTGGATTCCCTGCCAGAATTCGGCGGGAAAGTCGGATTCAGACATGACATTTTTTAGTAAGATGGCAGTTTTTGCAGTTGCAGTTGCAAGGATTCCTCGCGGTTAATGGTTAAACCGGGAAAATCGTTTGATGAATTGCCCTCCGACTGC
>JAAHGE010000978.1 GCA_010672635.1 Desertifilum sp. SIO1I2
AGGACGAATGGACTTTGGTATCGGTTTTCTCTCCAACAATGTCATGCTGCCGATCCTCGACTTCTTTTACGGGATCGTGCCAAGTTACGGGTTAGCGATTGTGGCCTTAACGCTGGTCGTTCGCTTTGCCCTTTATCCTCTCAGTGCGGGTTCCATTCGCAGTATGCGACGCACGCGAGTGGTGCAACCCTATCTGCAAAAGCGGCAAACCGAAATCCGCGAAAAATACAAAGACGACCCCGCCAAACAACAAGAAGAACTGGGCAAACTCTTCAAAGAAGTTGGAAACCCGCTAGCCGGATGCGGCCCCTTGCTGCTGCAAATGCCCATCTTATTTGCCTTATTTGCTACCTTGCGCGGATCGCCGTTTTCGGATGTTAACTATAGCGTTAACGTTCAGATTTTTCCCCAAGAACAAATTGAACGCATTCAACCCCAGGCTTTCGCCACCAATCCTCAAAATATTTACGTCTCCGATGGGGTTCACGCCAAAGTGGCAGCCATTTTACCGGGCGGAAATAAGCTAGCGGTTGGGGAAAAAGCTCAAATTGAGTTTCAGACCACCGAAGGCAAACCCTTAAAGCAAGTTGTTGCGGAGTATCCCGAAACCGAAATTCAACCGCGCTGGCAAGTGACCAAAGGCGCAGACCGCGTAGAAATTGACGAGCAAGGCAATTTAATTGCGCTGCAACCCGGAGAAGCCACGATTCAAGGAACAGTTCCCGGACTCGCGGCCAATAAAGGATTTTTGTTTATTGATGCCTTGGGTCGCGTCGGTGCCTTTGACCCCGATGGCAAAATCCACTGGGATATTGTTGGGATGGTGTTATTTTTCGGGTTGAGTTTGTACGTCAACCAGATGCTATCCGGTCAAGGGGCGGGCAACGATGCTAACCCCCAACAGCAAACGGTGAATAAGATTACCCCGGTGATTTTCTCTGGGATGTTCTTGTTCTTCCCCCTACCGGCAGGGGTGCTAATGTATATGGCGATCGCCAACGTCTTCCAAACCGCCCAAACCTTCATTCTCTCCCGCGAACCCCTACCGGAAAACCTCCAGAAACTGGTGGAAGCCGAAGCTGCTAAAACCAAGGCCACCCAGAAAGCCAAAGATAAAGACAAAGACAAAGACTCAGACCGCGAAGTGCTGCCATTTGAACCGAAGCGCTCTAAGAAGAAAGAGAAAGAGAAGAATGCTTGAGGGAAGCTATGCCAGAAAACCAAATGCAACGCGGTCAGCAGTGGCTAGAACAACTGCTCCAAAAAGTCGGTTTACCAGCGGCGGTGAGTCCC
>JAAHGE010000979.1 GCA_010672635.1 Desertifilum sp. SIO1I2
GTCGAAGGGAACGTAAGCTGCACCGGCTTTGAGGATGGCGAATAGTGCGATAACCATCTCTAGGGAACGTTCCCTTCGACCCCACTTATCCCAAAGCCAGATTAACATTCATGTTGCAAGACTCTCAAGTCAAAGTCTTGCTCACTCAATCTCATCTAATTGATAACTTACCCCAACATCAAGCCCAAATCGTTGATTTAGATAGCGATTTCTCAGCCTATCCAACAGATAACCTTGAGGTCAAAGTTACACCAGATAACCTAGCTTACGTTATCTATACCTCCGGTTCCACAGGACAACCCAAAGGGGCGATGAACTTGCATCGAGGGGTAGTCAACCGTCTGTTGTGGATGCAAGATACTTATTCCCTAACTGCAACTGACCGAATTTTACAAAAAACCCCCTTCAGCTTTGACGTTTCCGTCTGGGAATTCTTCTGGCCTTTAATCACAGGTGCAAGACTCATTATTGCCCAACCTGGGGGACACCAGGACAGTCATTACTTAGTTCAATTAATCCAATCTCAACAGATTACAACACTTCACTTCGTCCCCTCCATGTTGCAAGTCTTTCTCCAAGAAACCGGAGTCGAGAATTGCCAAAGTCTCAAACGAGTCATTTGTAGTGGAGAAGCCTTAAGTTGGGAATTGCAACAGCGATACTTTAATAAGCTTAACGCCCAACTGCACAATTTATATGGCCCAACCGAAGCCGCCATTGATGTCACCTATTGGGAATGTCATCCAGACAGTCCGTTAGGAAAAGTCCCCATTGGCAGACCGATAGCCAATACCGAGATTTATATTCTAGACGAACATCAACAACCCGTCCCGATTGGCGTAGCGGGAGAATTACACATTGGTGGAATGGGGTTAGCCAGAGGATACTTGAATCGACCGGAATTAACCCGTGAAAAGTTTATCTCAAATCCCTTTAAGGCAGGGAAGTTATATAAAACCGGAGACTTAGCGAGATATTTAGAGACGGGAGAGATTGAATATTTAGGGAGAATTGACCATCAGGTGAAATTAAGAGGATTGCGGATTGAGTTAGGCGAAATTGAGGCGACTTTACTTCAGCATCCTGATATTCTCGCTTGCACAGTTACGGTTTTATATAACTTCCCTGCCTTAAAGGGATTTGAGATAAACTTTTCACGGGTTAATTCCAGGTGGATTTTGTCATGCCATTGGCGCGCACGGAAGAAATCGCCGTGAGGGATACGCTGTGGCAGACGGTCATGCCGGCAATCCGGGCACAGGACGATGCGGCGCATCGGTTGTTGGGCGCGGT
>JAAHGE010000098.1 GCA_010672635.1 Desertifilum sp. SIO1I2
TAGTCAATTAATTAGTCCTCATATCTTGAATCAAGCTCTTCATACTAATCGAAATATTATCGTTCTCAATGACATTGAATGGAACACAGAAAAAGGCATTCAGTATTTTAATATTGAGATATCGCAGGTAATTGGACTTAAAAACAAGATTTTAGGCTTAATTTTAACTTTTATTGAAATTGATAATTCTCGTCAGCTTGTCGAGCAACAGGCTGTCGCCCATGTAGAAATGGATAGCATTATCAAAACGCTGAAACAAACTCAGCACAAATTGAAAAAGACAACCAAAAAGCTAGAAAGTGCCTACCAAGAAATAGAAGTTTTGCATCAGGATATCTCCTTGAGCAATCCCAACAATCGGTTGAGCGATCGCCCCTAATTGCTGCTTTTTAATTAAAACCCGATGTAGCCATAGTTACAGAGCTTCAAGCCTAAAGACTTGTTATCTAATTCTACAGCTTACTTTGTTCAACTACTCTCTGCCCCCAGCAGTTCGTGCAGTGCGGCTAAAAAACTGATAATGAAGCCATACCGTTTGACGATTGTTAGTATTACAAATTTTTAAAAAGAGAATATCAAATTTTAATGGGCATAGAAGGTTGGCTAAACTAAAAATACTCTTCTACTTTCTGCGGATGTGCTTCTCAATTGCGTTCGCCAGAATCCATTGAATAAATAAAATAACTGGATGGAATGGTATGAACGACGAGCAAATTAGACTGCATTTTCAAGCAATCCGGCAGCGAATTGCCAAATTACAACAACACGATGTAGAAGCTTGGCAAGATATTGACGCAGCCCTTGAAAATTTGTACCTCATTTATGAGGAAATGCAGAGCCGTTTGGAAACCGCAGAGATTGTTGAGCAAGGGCTTATCCAACAAAATCAGCAGATTGGTAGCGCTTACTATCACTATTATGAGTTATTTCAAGCTTCGCCGATTCCCTACCTCGCGATCGACGCGGATGGCATCATTTTAGAAGCCAATAGCGCGATCGCGCAATTGCTAGAAGTGCCGCAACCCTATCTGATCGGGAAACCCCTGATTTTGTACATCGCCCCCGGCGATCGCTCCAGCTTCTACCTCAAATTGGATCGGCTTCCCCAGACTCAGGGCATCCAAATTTGGCAAATGCATTTGCGATCGCGCGCTAACGAACTCTTCGCCGTAGAATTGCACATTGATACCTTAAAGGGCGACTCCGATACAATCGAACGGTTTGCGATCGGCATCTACCCACTCAGCCCAACCCAGCACCAGCCACTTGCAAAAACTGTGCCTCAATCCCTCGATGGGTTGCGCGTGCTAGTCGTTGATGACGAAGCCGACGCCCGCGACTTTATCAGCGCCGTTTTAGAATTGCATGGCATTGCAGTCAAAGCCGTCGCCAGTGCCGCCGATGCCCTAGAAGCGATTGAAGAGTTTTCACCCGATGTATTAGTCAGCGATATTCGGATGCCCGGTGAAGATGGTTATACCCTGATTCGGAAAATTCGCGCCCTAGAAGCCCTCAAAGGAGGTCATCTTCGGGCAGGTGCCATTACCGCCTATCGCGATGAGGATTGCCAAAAAGCCCTAAGCGCCGGGTTTGAAGCCCATCTGAATAAACTCGCCGAACCGAGTCAATTAATTGAGATGGTTAGCCAATTAGCCAGACTTCCATGAACTCACCTGACACCTCCAACCATTTACCAGAAACCGTCTTTGCCGGGGGAAGTGAGATGGCCGCATTAATGCGATCGCGCGATTGGTCGCAAAGCCCCCTTGGCCCCGTAGACACCTGGCCGCAGAGCTTAAAAACAGGGATTCGGATTATTTTAGATTCGCGCTACCCCATGTTTATTTGGTGGGGAGCCTCGCTAATCAACTTCTACAACGATGCGTATATTTCCGTTTTGGGCAAGCGCCATCCCCAGGCATTAGGCGAATCTGCCCGCGAAATTTGGTCAGAACTTTGGCACTCCGTTGGGCCGTTTGCCGATGACGTACTCAACCACGGTATCCCCTCCTGGAATGAAGAATTTCTAGAAATCATGGAGCGCAACGGCTACCGAGAAGAAACCTACTTTACCTTCTCCTATAGTCCCATCGGCACAGACGATGGGGAAATCGGCGGAATCTTTTGCGCCTGTACCGAAGACACCCACCGAGTTTTAGACAAACGTCGCCTGCGAACCTTGCGAGAGTTAGGGACAGAAACCGTTCATACTAAAGCCGTTACAGAAGCCTGTCAGATGGCGGCGGCAGTATTGGGCAATAACCCCAAAGATATTCCCTTTGCGCTCATTTACCTGCTCGATCGCGATCGCCAACGCGCCCACCTCGCCAGCGCCGCCCAGTTAGCGATGGGAACGCCCGCGAGTCCCCTTCAGATTATCCTAGGGGATAGCGCCTCAGAGGGTTGGTTGCTCGATCGGGTGGTGACGAGCAAGGAACGCTGCATCATCGAGAATCTAATCGAACGCTGGGGTTTCCTACCAGGGGGGGCTTGGGACGAATCTCCCCACCGCGCGATCGCCCTCCCCCTGTTCCGACCCGGACAAGAAATCCTAGGGGTACTCATCGCCGGTATCAGCCCCTATCGAACCCTCGATGACGACTATCAGGGCTTTTTTGACCTCATCGCCGGACAAGTCACCCTCGCGATCGCCAATACCCTCGCTTACGAAGAAGAACGCCAACGGGCCGACGCTTTAGCAAAACTCAACCGAGCCAAAACCACCTTTTTTAACAACATTTCCCACGAATTTCGTACGCCCCTCACCCTCCTGTTGGGGCCGGTTGCCGATGCCTTAGCCGATCTCGATGCTCCGCTGCCTCCCCGCCAACAGCAACGTCTTGAACTCATCGAGCGCAACGGCTGGCGCTTATTAAAGTTAGTCAACGCCCTGCTAGACTTCTCGCGCTTAGAGAGCGATCGCATACAGGCTGCCTACGAGCCAACCGACTTGGCAACCTTCACCACCGAATTAGCCAGCGTCTTTCGTTCCGCCATCGAACGGGCGGGTTTGCGCCTAACCGTCAACTGTCCGCCCCTCCCAGAACCCGTTTATGTCGATCGGGAAATGTGGGAAAAAATCGTCCTCAACTTGCTCTCCAATGCCTTCAAATTCACCTTTGAAGGAGAAATTACCGTAACGCTGCGCTGGGTTGCCACAACTCCCCCCACCATCGAACTCGCCGTCCAAGATACAGGCATCGGCATCCCCAAAGCTGAAATTCCCCACCTTTTCAAGCGATTTCACCGCGTCAAAGGAGCCAAAGGACGGAGCTTTGAAGGATCGGGAATTGGTTTATCCCTCGTGCAAGAATTCGCGAAACTGCATGGCGGCACCGTGCGAGCGAGCAGCACCGAGGGAGAAGGCAGTTGCTTGATCGTCTCAATTCCCAGCGGCTGCGCCCATCTTCCCCCCGAACGGATCGGAGTCGCTTGCACCCTGGCCTCAACAGCCCTAGGAGCAGCGCCCTACGTAGAAGAAGCCTTGCAATGGTTGGGCGAACCGGCTGCCTCGATCTCGTCCGCTTCCCCCTCTTCCTATCGCATTCTCTTAGTGGATGACAACGCCGATATGCGCGATTACTTGCAGCGGCTGTTAAGCGAACGCTGGCAAGTCGAGACGGCCGCTGACGGCGCGATCGCCCTGAACTGCATTCAACAAGCGTTGCCCGATCTGGTGTTAACCGACGTGATGATGCCGGGAATCGATGGATTTCAACTGCTCAATATCCTGCGGGCCGATCCGCTTACCCAAGGAATTCCAGTGATTTTACTATCCGCACGCGCCGGAGAAGAAGCCACCATTGAAGGTTTGGTAGCCGGAGCTAATGATTACTTGATTAAGCCCTTTTCCGCCCGCGAACTGATAGCGCGGGTAGAAACCCAACTGCAAATGTCGCGGTTGCGCCAAGAACGCTCTGCCAACCGCTTTAAAGATGAGTTTCTCTTGACGCTAACCCACGAGTTGCAAGCCCCTCTAGCGAACGTTCTGGCATGGGTGCGTTTATTGCAAACCCAAACCTTGGATGCCACCAAAACGGCTCGCGCTCTGGCAACGATTGAGCGCAATGCGATCGTTGAGGCACAACTGGTGAAAGATTTACTTGATGTTTCCAGTATCCTTTCCGGTCAATATAAACTTCAGCTTCAACCGCTCGATCTGGTACAACTGACCCAAGAAGTCATCGATCGGTGGCGTCACCCCGCCCAGAATAAGGGCATTCAACTGGTGGAAACCCTGCACAAACCCGTTAGCGTTTTGGCAGATCGCGATCGCCTCAAGCAAGTCATGAGTCATTTACTCTCCAACGCGATTAAATTTACCCCGAAGGGCGGACGCGTTGAGATTGAACTTGAAGTTTATGCCTTTGAGGTGGAACTGCACGTTCGGGATACGGGTATTGGCATTCACCCAGGCTTCCTGCCCTATGCGTTCGATCGTTTTACCCAAGCTGAAGTCCCTAGCCGTCACTCGCCTGGAGGGGTGGGAATTGGGTTAGCGATCGCTCATCTGTTGGTGGAGTTGCACCACGGGACCATCGAAGTTGCCAGCGAAGGGGAAGGCTTAGGCTCAATCTTTACTGTGCGATTGCCATCTATCGATCCGATGTAAACAGTCGATGAGAGATTGCTATATCCTGTTTTTGGGTTAAACGCAAAGCAATCCCTTTTTCATAGTAGGCCGCTTCGTTGATGAACACGGGATACACTACCGAGTCCCCGCTATAGGCGATCGCATTGCCCTCAAAGGTCAAAAATAGCGGATCGCCGGGGTGTAAGGGTTCGTAATCTTTAAACTGAAGTTGGGGATGGATCATCGCATTTAGCTTGCCTTGCTCGGTGCGAGGATAATCAAGATCTGCAATATATCGGTAAAGGGTTAAGGTGGGGGGTAGGGGTAAAAATGTCCCTTGATTGCAGGCTTCTAGGTAATCTAGTACCGCATAAATCAGATTTTCGGTTTCTTGAAAGAGTTGAGCGTTCAGCACCCCTTGAGCCACAGGGCCGACTTCCACCACCAGTCCGAAGGGCGAGAGCGATCGCAAAACCGGGCTGTCTTCAGCAGACGCTTGGGGACAACAAACCCTAACGCGGGGGTTTGTCTGGCTAAGATAGGCGGCAAGTTGCAACATCTGGGGGCAATCGTTTCCTAAGAGTAAAGACAGCCCCATATTTGCCGTAGTCGAGTGTAGATCGATAATCATATCAACCTGAGCGTTGCCTTTAGGTCCCAGTTGTCGGGCGATCGCTTTGGCTCTCAATTCCTCATAAGTACAATTTGCCGGATCTTGCAATTCTGCACTCAAAAAACATCGGTTTAAGTCCTTGTCAATATAGCGCCTGCCTGCTTCAAAGGCTTTGGGGTTGGCTAATAGCGTCAAGGTGGCAAAGCTACTGCGTTCGATCAGATGGGGGAAGCGTTGAAACTTCTCGATCAGGTAAACACCTGTTAATTCATTGCCGTGGGTACCTCCCACCAGCGCAACTCGCTCAATCTGATTCATGTGTGACGGGGGAAAGACAACGGATCGCGTGACCGAGCGGGCAGAAGGTATAGGATTAAACTATTGTGGCTCCCCAAGCCCCCTTTAAGGATGCGATCGGACTCATGTTATATTTTAAGCGGCTTTGGTCTTGGGTGATTTTAGCGGGGGTTTGCAGATTCCCGCATCGCTTCGCGAATCGCCACGATCGCGCTCAATACCCTGCCCAATCGCCGATTTATGCGCTCAGTCTATTGGCGCAACCCTAGGAGGATTTGGCGAGTTATTCTTAGAACGGATGCTTGTTGCGGGAGGACTGACTCGCGACGCCGTAACCTTTGTATAATCAGATCCTAGTGAAGTCCCTGAAGAACTGCATATTTCCCGCAGAGATTGCGCGCGATCGCCCCGACGAGATCCGCGCCTTCGTGCAAGCCTGTTTCCAAGCCATCGAAGACTAACAAGCCAATTTTACTGAAGGGAATACCCTCATTGCCCAAGCCCTCGGTCTCGATCCGCAAGAGATTTCCCTAGAAGGCATTCGCCTGTTAACCCAAACCGATAATAGAGAGCGCTTTCACCCTAACCATCTCAGTTCTCTCTATCGAAATGCCCAACTCTACACCGATTTTTTCCTGCGCGTGAGAGTTATTGAAGCGCCTCCCAACCTCGATCCATCCTTTATTCAACCCTAACTTAACCCATGCCTGCCGACACCCCAAACCAACAACATGATGAATACCCATGACTTTTTTAACGCCCTTTGGCAAGACTACATTCAAATGGCCCCTTCTGCGGTGCAGATCCAACAACTGTTTAGCGTCACGCCAGACGAGAACATTGTTAACGATCACGTCGCTTTCCGCACCCTCAACCGATCGCCCATTCACCTAGAATCTTTAGAGCAACATCTATTGCATTGGGGCTATCAACGCTTTGCCCCTTACGAATTTCCCGAAAAGAAACTCAAAGCTTGGGGTTACATTCCCCCAGAGGAAACCTTACCGCGTATTTTCCTCAGCGAACTGATCTGCGAAGCCTTTAGCGACCGAGTGCAAGCCATTTTACAAGAACTCTGCAACTCAATTCACCCTCAACGCGTTGAATCTCCCGATATCTTCTGGGCGGGGCGACTGTGGCAGCCCATTACCTGGAAAGACTATCAAACCTTAGCCCAAGAAAGTGAATATGCAGCTTGGGTGGCGGCGTTGGGTTTGCGTCCCAATCATTTTACCTTGAGCGTCAATCATCTCCAGTTCGTTCGCTCTCTCCAGGAGGTCGTGGATATTGTCGAACAACAAGGAATAGCGTTAAATACTGCCGGGGGGAAGATCAAAGGATCGCCGGAAGTGTTGCTAGAACAGGTTTCCACTTTAGGCGATCGCATGGCGGTAGAATTTGCAGGAGGCGAACTCCACACCATTCCCACCTGTTACTACGAATTCGCCCGTCGCTACCCTACCCCAGAAGGGACGCTCTATCAGGGTTTTGTGGCTCAAAGTGCCGATCGCATTTTTGAGTCTACGAACTTCAATCGCTAATTGACCGCAATCAACTAGATAGACAGGAATTAAGCTATCCGTAAACGTTCAATATCTTTGATGGGGGGCGCTCCAAACATGCGGGAATATTCTCGGCTAAACTGTGAAGGACTTTCATATCCGACTTGATAGGCTGCATGGGTCGCATCGGCATTTTCGACCAGCATCAGCCGCCGCGCTTCGAGTAACCTCAATTGCTTCTGATATTGCAAAGGACTCATTGAGGTCACTTTCTTAAAATGACGATGGAAGGAGGCAACAGACATATTGGTCTGTTCAGCCAAATCCTCCACTCGTAAGGACTGTGTAAAGTTAGCCTTGAGCAGTTTAACGATCTCAGCAATGCGCTGCATTGTGCTGCCGGATGTCGCAATCTGTCGGACTGCTTCGCTTTGTTCGCCCATCAAAAGACGGTAATAGATTTCGCGAATCATCATCGGTGCCAGAAACGGAATATCCTGCGGCGTATCCAGAAGCCGTGTTAGCCGAATGGCGCAATCAACTAATGTGACATCAGCGTTGCTAACAAACAAGCCTCTGACCGAGTTTTCTTTCTTTTCCGCCTGGGGTTGGATTTGAGCAATAATGTCGCAGAGTTGGACTGGATCTAAATTCAACTTAAATCCTAAATAGGGCTTGTCGGGTGTCGCCTCCGTTACAAATCCACTCATCGGCAAATCCACCGAGATCACAAGATACTGAGCGGCACCATACTGATACGTTTCCTCACCCAGCAATGCTTCTTTTTTGCCCTGAATCACGATGGCGAGAACGGGTTCAAAGACGCAACGGATTGCGGTGGAAACAGACGATTCCCGCATGAATTCTAACTGAGCGATCGCAGTTTGATGAGCGCCGTTTCCCCGGCTCTCGGTGTACTGGGCTACTAATGTCGCGAGTTCTTGACACGCACGCATGGCTGTACTCTGCTTCAGGGTTTCAATCATCATGCTGGCTTCTTAGCCGATCTAACCGTCCTTATGCGCTCATTATAGAGAAATTTTTCCTTCTCAATTTCTTGCTTGAGAGGATTAGGCAAGAGGTTGCGAGGTTTGTGTATTTGAAACCTCATTTCTGAAACCAGCCATTCAAGGCCGCTTCGCCGCGCCTCTCAAGTCGCCTCCGCGCGCGACGGCTGCGCTCAGCGGCCGTCCAGGCTGACGCGGGCGGCCATCGCCGCCGGCTCGGGCTCGCAGGACGCCAGCACAAGCTGGGCCGCCATGAGACAGAGGATGGCGAAACAGACCCTCTGGAGCCGTTTTGAAACAAACAGGAACGTCGCCAGCGCCATGATACGCCTCCCAGCCCGGAACTGGGCCCGTCTCCGCAAATGCCGGGCCGATCACACGCCCCTCGCGGGCAAGTCGTTTGTGCGTGATGCGAATTGGCCTAATTAACCCTGCGACGCCGGGAGGGCGGGGAGTATCCGATGTCGGGCGGTTTCTGGGGCTCCGATTTCGCGCTGGAGAACGGGCGCATCCGGGTCCGCAAGACCGGCGTGGTGCTGCGGCTCGACCGCGCCCTGGTCGAGGAAGCCCTCGTCTGGTTCGCCTACTACGTTCCGGTGCGCCTGCGCGGCCTGTGGATGCGCCTGACCCGGCCCGGTCCCAGGGTCTGGTTCACCCCCGATCTCCCGCGTCCCTGGTATCTGGTCTGGGCTAGCGCCGCCTGGGCGGGCGTGCGCCCGGCGCGCAGGCCCGAGGAAGCCGAGGCGGCCTTCTACTTCGACGACAGCGCGCGCGGCGCCACGCCCAACGCGGGCCCCGGCCGGCGCATCAACTTCGCCTGCACCGACGTGACCAAGAGCCGCGTGGCGCGGGTCTTCGAGGAGGTCTTCGGCTATCCCCTGATGGTCGATCCCGCCAGCGCGACGGGGCCCCTGGTCGAAAAGGGCGAGGACAACGGCGTCCACGACGGGCGCATCGTCCAGGCCCCCTGCCCCGCCCTGCCCGGCAAGACCTATCAGCGGCTGATCGACAACACCGAGACCTGCGAGGGCCGCACCCTCGTCGCCGACCTGCGCACCCCCTGCGTCGGCGGCCGGCCGGTGACCGTCTTCATCAAGAAACGTCCGGTCGATGACCGGTTCGCCAACCACAACTGCGCGGTCGAACTGACCACGCCCGAGGCTGTTTTCAGCCCCGCCGAGATCGAGACCATCGGCCGTTTCTGCGCCGCCATGGGCATGGACTGGGGCGGTCTCGACATTCTCCGCGACCGTGCGGACGGCCGGCTCTACATCGTCGACGTCAACAAGACCGACATGGGACCGCCGATCGCCCTGCCGCTCAACGACAAGCTCCGCGCGACCGGCTTGCTCGCCGATGCGTTTGTGCTTCTCATTCGCCAGGAACCCAGAGTCGGCGCCGCATGATTCCCTTCGTCCGCGACATCACCTTCGAGTACGGCGCCTGCGATCAGGTCTCGCCGCTCATCCGGCGCGTCGTCGCCAACAATCCCGGCCCCTTCACCTTCAAGGGCACCGGCACCTACATCGTCGGCCGGGGCGAGGTCGCCGTCATCGACCCCGGTCCCGACATGGACGACCATCTCGAGGCCATCCTCGCCGCGACGGCGGGCGAGCGCATCACCCATATCTTCGTCACGCACAATCACTCCGACCACTCCCCCCTCTCGCGGCCGCTGGCGGCGCGGACCGGGGCGACCATCTACGCCTGCGCCCAGCAGGGCCTGCCCACCGAGTCCGAGGTGCGCATGGAGGCGGGCGACGACCGCGAGTTCCGCCCCGATGTCGGGCTCTGCGACGGCGGCGTCTTCAGCGGACCGACCTGGACGCTCGAGGCCATCCCGACGCCGGGCCATACCTCGAACCACATCTGCTACGCCCTGATCGAGGAGAACGCCCTGTTCAGCGGCGACCACATCATGGGCTGGTCGACCACGGTCATCAGCCCGCCCGACGGCGACATGGGCGATTATTTCGACAGCCTGGACCGCATCAAGGCGCGCGGCTTCTCCACCCTCTGGCCGACGCACGGGCCGCCCGTCACCCGGCCGGCGCCCTTCATCCAGGCCTATATCGACCACCGCCGCGCCCGCGAGGCCCAGATCCTCGACGCCCTCGCCCGCCACAGCCGCATCAAGGCCATGGTGCCCGAGCTGTACAAGGACGTGGACCCGCGCCTGCATCCGGCCGCCGCCCATTCGGTGATGGCCCATGTCGTCCAGCTGGTGCGCGAGGGCCGCGTCGTCACCGACGGCGCCCCGACCCTGGACAGCGACTACCGCCTGGCGGGCTGACGCCGCCGATTGTCGATTATCGACAATTTTGCGCCGCCGGCGCGGGGATCCCCGCGGGGCGTCTCGCGCGGCTGCTACAAACGGCGACAAGGGGCGTGGGTATTGTAGCCCTCCTTTGGCCCACCGTTGTCATGCCGATACCCACCGGCGACCCACGATTCCGCCACTTCCGGCCCACGGCTGTATAGCCACTGTTCCCAACGATTCCGGGCGAAATCGCCCGTCGCCCCTGCTCGGGAATTTCCTGAGGCGTGGGGGTCCCCCTACCGGGCCATCGCCGCCGCGATGCCGCCGATGATCCCGCAGTTGGCGCCCATGTCGCCCTCGCCGGCCCGGCTGATGGACCGCAGGTCCACCCGCGCCCCGACGCCCTGGGCCTGCACCCGGGCGACCACGTCCGACCTGAAGCCATAGACCAGGCTGGTCGCCGTCGCCTCCAGCCGCCCGGTGGCCGGGTTGTCGGTGACCAGGGCCATGCCCTCGGCCAGCATCGCCGCCTTGACCGCCGCATAGGCCTCCGCCGGCGTCCGGTTGAGGATCATCGGCCGCGCCGCCGGGCAGGTCTCCATGTTGATCTCGGCCACCGGCCGCCCGGCGAACGCCCCGGCGTCCAGCGGCGCCACCGGCGAAGGCTCGACGATGTTCGCCCCCGGCCCCCGGGCCTGCATCACCGCATGGGAGAACAGCAGCGGCTCGGACCAGTCGGTGGCGACGTCGTGGATGCTCGGGTGGCGGCCGGCCGTCAGCGCCAGCGCGGCCAGCGCCGCCAAGGTCGCCAGCGTCACGCCGAACACCGCCATAGCCTTGCGCCAGTGGCGTTTCCAGCCTCCGAAGGCCGCCGCCAGCAGGCCGATGACGCCCGTCACCACCCCGACCAGGGCGATGGCCGGAGCCCAGCCCAGGTTGGGCGTCGGGCCCGACAGGAACACCGCCTGGAAGCTCTCCCGCCAGCTCCAGTCCAGGAACCGGCCGCCTGCCGCGCCGATGACCACGATGGCCAGCGGCGCCAGCGCCACCAGCATGGCGATCGTCAGATAGTGATCGACCAGCCCGCCCTTGGCCTTGGGTTTCTTGCTGTTTCCACCCGCGAACGGCGCGGGCGTGAAGGCCAGAGACTCCGTCTCGGCGGCCGCCTTGGCCGGGGGAATCGCCAGAGCTTCCTCTCCCGCCTTGGCCGGCGCCCGGACCGGGGCGGCCTTGGGCGCGGCCGTCTCCTTGGCCAGCACGGCCCCGGTCGCCGCGGCAGCAGCGCCAATAGCCAGCGGGGTCATGTCCGGCATGCCGGGCAGCGA
>JAAHGE010000980.1 GCA_010672635.1 Desertifilum sp. SIO1I2
TCCAGCTTAATTGCTGGTGCTTTTTTTGGGGAAAATTTTTCTATCTTTCGGATTGCGCTCGATATACGCCGTCTTCGTTACAATTATTCACATCCATGTCTTGAGATCGCATTTCAAACTTTCTATGTCTGATTCTTTAACCAAACTGGCTTATCAGACGTTTCAGCAAGGAAAAAGTTATTTTGGGGTTGCTCACAAAACGCTGAGTACGCAATTAACCCAGTGGATTGCTCCTCAATCGCGCCCGGAACGTCAAGTCCATTCCATTTCGCCGCAGCAACTGCTCGTTCTTCAGCAAAAGCTCAACGCCATCCTCGAAGTAGACTGGCAAGATGCCCAGAACGGAGTTTATCCGGCTAGCATCCTGTTTGATAACCCGTGGGAAGACTTTTTCCGCTACTATCCCGAAATGTGGTTCGATTTACCTTCCATTTGGAATCGCGCCCAAAACAAGAAATATCAGGACTTTTCCCCTGGTATCGATACTGAAGGCTACCCTTCCTATTACCTGCAAAACTTCCACCATCAAACCGATGGCTATTTGAGCGATCGCTCTGCCAACCTGTACGATCTACAAGTAGAAATCCTGTTTAACGGCAGCGCAGACGCCATGAGACGGCGAATTCTAGCACCGTTGAAACAGCACCTCACCACCACCTCCAACCTCAAAGGCACCCGCGTTTTAGATGTCGCCTGCGGTACCGGACGCACCCTCAGATTCCTGCGGGCAACCTTACCCCAAGCCCAACTTTACGGCACCGACCTTTCGCCTGCGTACCTCCGCAAAGCCAACCAACTCCTCTCAGAACTTCCCGGAGAACTACCACAACTGGTGCAAGCCAATGCAGAAGCGCTTCCCTATCTTGAGGGTTACTTCCACGGCGTCACCAGCGTGTTCTTATTCCACGAACTCCCCGCGCAGGCACGCCAACAAGTCATTGAAGAATGCTTCCGCGTTCTCCAACCGGGCGGAATGTTGATCGTTTGCGATTCCATTCAACTGAGCGATTCACCTGAATTCAAGTTGATGATGGAAAACTTTGCCACGATGTTTCACGAACCCTACTATCGCCATTACATCACAGACGATCTCGTCGAGCGTCTCAAAACTGCGGGTTTCCAAAATATTGAACAGCAAGTTCACTTCATGAGCAAATATTGGATCGCCCGTAAGCCTCAGTAGGAAAAAGAGGGTGGGGGGGTGGGGAGATGGGGGGATGGGGGGAATAGAGTGCTGAGTGGGGGAATAGAGTGCTGAGTTGATAATTATCAAGTTTTCCTGCCTCTTGTTC
>JAAHGE010000981.1 GCA_010672635.1 Desertifilum sp. SIO1I2
GGGATAAGTTATTGTAGAAAGCTGCTAACTCCTGCGCCATGACGCCTAATGACCAACCATCCCAGACAATGTGGTGAGTTCTCAGCAAGAATATATGTTCTGTGTCTGTTAGCTTAAGTACAGTCGCTTGGATTAAGGGGTCGCTAACTAAGTTAAAGGGTTTTTGGGCTTGTTCCGTTGCTAATCGCTGGACTTCAATTTCTCTGTCACTAGCAGGTAGATTCCTTAAGTCTATGACTGGCACTGTCAAAATCAAGCTTTCAGCAATGACCTGAACGGGCAGCCCGTTCACCGTCGCAAAGTTGGTTCGTAAAGCTGCATGGCGAGCGACGATTTTGTTCAGGCTTTGCTCTAGTGCAACGATGTTCAGTACGCCCAAGAATCGTAGAGCGAATAGTTCGTTGTAAGAAACGTTATTTGGGTCTAACTGGCTCAAAAACCACAGTTGTTCTTGAGGAAAAGACAGAGGTATCTCCCGTTGTTCTGAGATGGGTACAATTGTTTGAGCAGTATCGTTTGTGGTTGTATTGTTCTGGGACAACAGCGAGATAATTTTTGGTTTATGTAATACTAGTAAATCCCGATCTTCTGATGTCAGTACCCCCTTGGGAGCGCGAAAACGCAACGTATCACCCTCTAACCACAATTTGATACCGCGTTGGGCAAGTTCAGCTAAAAATTGATTCAGATTCATAGTGCGCCCTCCTCCATCTCATAAGAACGGAGTTTGCCACGTCTGCGGACATCCAGCGTCGCGCAATGGAAAGAACCCATGAAAGGATAGTAACTTTCAAACTCACAAGGAATTGGTTTAAACCCCCAGTCTTTTAAGGCTTGAATCATAGATTCCTGTGATTTCTCGACAATCACTCGCTCTTCATCGAGACTGAGTACGTTCATATTCACCCACTGACTGATTACTTTTGTATCATACAGTGCCATCGGCGTTCGGTTGGGTTTAGGTGCAAGCAGAATATCCCAAGATTTGAAGTAATCAGGCAAATTATCGACATCTATGAACAGAGGATTTACTAACACCTTTCCTGGAGCGAGAGGAACTAGGGTCGTGTCAATATGCAAAGCTTGTGGACAGAGGGACTGAACTTCATGAACTCGGTATTCATCGCCTAGATGTCGCCGCACCCATTCAATCCCAAGGCTATTGGTGACATGACTTTTCTGGACAAAGATATCCCGTCCAAAACGCACGAAGTCTGCCGCATCAAACGTTGGTTCAAACTCAGTGATGACATAGCGCATTTCCTCACCAATAGCGGGAGTTTTGTA
>JAAHGE010000982.1 GCA_010672635.1 Desertifilum sp. SIO1I2
CAGCAGACTATTGAGTTTGCGGGAGGAACTTTCTTGAAAACTTTATTTCTGGCTTGGCAACATCCTGATTCTCGTGCCTGGTTTCCCATTGGTCGTTTAACCTATGATGGAGAACTCTATCGCTTTAGTTATATTCAAGGCGTTCTTACAGCCCAGAAAAGAGCTAATTTTCAGCCGTTATGGTCATTTCCCAAACTCGATGAAGTTTACGAGTCTCCCCATCTATTTCCTCTATTTGCGAATCGACTCCTCCGTCAATCTCGACCCGACTATGACAAGTTTGTGCAATGGCTAAATATTGCTCAACACGAAGACGATCCCATTGCGTTGCTATCCCGTAGCGGGGGAAAGCGTGCTACCGATACCCTTGAAGTGTTTCCGCGTCCCCAACCCGATCCGCAAGGACATTATCATATCCACTTTTTTGCTCATGGTCTCAGCCATCTTCCCCCAGAAACACAAAATCGGATTCACCAACTTCAACCCCAAGAGCAACTCTCTATTATCCACGAAAGTCAAAACCCCTACGATCCTAATGCTTTACTGCTTTGCACTTCAGATCGATATCCAGTGGGTTATTGCCCGCGTTATTACGCGAAGGATCTCATTAAGTTACTGGACGATTTAACGGTGTTAGTAGAACGCGTTAATCCCTCTCCCACTCCCCTTCAATTTCGACTCTTGTGTCATCTCACCGCCTGCTGGCCAGAGAATTTTCAGCCGTTTTTCGATGAGGATTATCAACCTTTGGTTTGGGAAGGAGAAGGGCGCGATCGCAGTTACAGAACTTTAGAGGCGATAGCATTGTTTCCTCAGTCGCTAGAATAGGCGATCGCAGTGTCAATCGTCTCAAAAGCTAAATCTCATTGAAATTGAAATTTAGATGACAATATTTTTATGGCGGTCAATTGTACAGTCTTTGCTTTGAGGAAAACTTGAGTGGTAAGTTTTACGATTCGTAATGCTTTAATTCCCGTGGAATCGGGGTATCAGACGGTTGATGTGCATCTTACAGGGGACAGTATTTCAGCCATTGGTTCCAGTCTAGAACCCCTGGGCGAGGTGGTTGATGGAACTCACAAACTTTTGCTTCCCGGCTTTGTTAACGCCCATACTCACTCCTCAGAAATGTGGCAGCGCGGCAGGATTGCGCCTTGTCCTCTAGAACTATGGATTGCTGAACTCTACGATTTCACCCCCCTCGATCCCGAAAAAATCTATTTGAGTGCTTTGGGAACGGCGGTGGAAACCCTGCTTTCTGGGGGGACTAGCGTGGTAGATCA
>JAAHGE010000983.1 GCA_010672635.1 Desertifilum sp. SIO1I2
CTTGGTTGGACAACTGGTCATCCAAGGCAAGTAGGATAATCATGCCAACCAGGATGGAAAGCAAACCGGCGATCGCAAAAATGCCATTCCACAGTTGATTGCGATCGACTATCTTTTGATAGGGAGATTCGGATTCGGGTGCTGGATGCATCATCGGTTTTAGTAAATCTCGCGATAGCGTTTGCTCAGGAGATGGCCCGCAATGTTGAAGCCGAGGGTGAGCAGAACCAGGGTGAGGCCTGCGGCGAAAATGGTTTGATATTCTAGGCTGCCGTGGGGTAAGTCGCCTAAACTGACTTGGACGATATAGGCGGTAATGGTGGCGGCAGATTCGGTGGGGTTCCAGGTCAGTTTGGGTTCTAACCCGGCTGCGATCGCCACAATCATGGTTTCGCCAACGGCTCTGGAAATCCCTAAAATATAAGCTGAGAAAATCCCGGAAATGGCAGCCGGATACACGACTCGCCACGCGGTTTGCCAGCGGGTAGCCCCCATTGCATAAGACCCTTCTCGCAATGACACCGGAACGGCACGCATCGCATCTTCGCTAATGGAACTAATAAAGGGAAGAATCATAATGCCCATGACTAAACCCGCGCTTAACATATTGAATCCTGGCAAATTGGGTAAAATTTTCTGTAAAAGCGGGGTGACAAATAGAAATGCAAAATAGCCATAAACGACGGTAGGAATTCCGGCAAGAATCTCTAGGCAGGGTTTAATAATTTCTCGGATTTGGGGGGTAACAAATTCGCTAATATAAATGGCTGCCATTGTGCCGAGGGGAATTGCAACTGATAGCGCCACAGCGGTTGTCACTAATGTGCCTGAGATTAAGGGCAAAATGCCATAATGAGCATCTGCAAATAAGGGCGTCCATTGCGTGCTGGTCAGAAATTCCAGAATTGAAATTTCTTGAAAAAAAACAACAGACTCGCTAACCAATGTAAAAAGAATAGCAATCATGGTGGCAATGGAAGAAGTTGCCGCCAATAACAGCACAAGTTCAATCAATCTTTCGCGGATCTCGCGAACGGAACGACGAGAAATATAACGCGACCTGGGTAAATTAAGTTTTAAATGAGCCATAGGGATAGATTTTTCAGGGAAGACGCATAATTCGATTTATAAAAGGACGAAGATACTGGTAAAAAGCAATTGCAGAGTCAGTCAGATTTATTATTTGTGTCGGAATATTGAGATGAAATCAAGGCAATCGGAAAGTTTGACAAAAGTGAATGTATGACAGCGATCGCCGTCGGGAATTATAAAAAAACCCA
>JAAHGE010000984.1 GCA_010672635.1 Desertifilum sp. SIO1I2
TAGAACTTGTATCAGCCTCCTTGAGGGCTAGTGTAGTTACCATTATGCTAGAGCGATCGCCATCCCAGAATCTGAGGTACAAAGAGAGAGGTTCGATGTCTGAGCAAAAATTTTAGAGGAAAAGCGTTAATGGAGTGGCTGCGCTTTGATTGGGGACTCTTCTTTGTCGATTTACTGAAACTCAGTATAGCTTTTATAATGACGCTGCCGATTGCTTGGGAACGGGAACAGTCTACGCGAATTATGGGTTTGCGTACCTTTCCCTTAGTCGCTGTCGCCAGTTGTGGATATGTGTTAGTAGCGATCGCGATCGTTGGCATTGATAATGATGAACAAGCTCGGATTGTTCAAGGATTAATGAGCGGAGTTGGATTCATTGGCGGGGGTGCTATCCTCAAAAAAGGTGTAAGCGTGCGCGGAACCGCAACAGCAGCGAGTATTTGGACAACAGGTGCATTAGGGGCTGCAATTGCCTACGGACGATACGAAATTGCGATTTTACTCAGCCTGCTGAATTTCCTGACTCTCCGCATTCTCTCACCGATTGAACAAGGCGTGGGTAAGCGCGATCGCTCAGACTCAGACGAATAATAAGCTAGACTAGCCATTATTTGATGGAGCGTATTGGGTTACGGCAGAAAGCTCTGTAAACGATCGCGCCCTTGCAAAACAACTATCTTAAATAAAAATCGCGCTGTCTGCTGGAAAAAGCGCATTTAGAGAATGTCATAAAATCAAATAAAGTTTTATTTTTACATTTAACAATTCTGGTTGGAAGGGTTAATTAAAATTGAGGTCTGTTGTTGCTTTAAAGCTAACTTTATTTAAGATCGATGGTAAATTTAATATAAACGCACTCAAGGTATATTTTTGCTGGAGCAAATTTAATGAGTAAGGGATCTCGTATAGCTATTGGGATAGTCGCTCTAGTGTGTGCGATCGGATTTTTTATGACTGCGCTCGATCCTAGTGGTTTGCCTGCCGGATCGAATGTCTTTTATGGAATGACAGCATTGTGTATAGTTGTTGCAATTGCTTGTTTTTTTCCCAAAAGTCATCCAATTACATTGAGAATGATTGGTGCTACGATTTTCTTTTTTTATGCTTATTATGTAATCGATAGTTTCCACACTCAAAATCTTGTTCGAGCAATTGCAGGCTTTTTTGTCTGGGGACTTCCTTCTGGATACCTTGCCATTACAGGTAAGTATCCATCTTGGGGGACAGTTGAAGAGGTATTTAATGCCGAGCAGAATAATAAGCAAAAATAAC
>JAAHGE010000985.1 GCA_010672635.1 Desertifilum sp. SIO1I2
TCCCTTGTCTCACAGCCAGCTTTCCTCGAAGCAGTAATCGACCAAGCAAGCACTTATCCCAACTTTGAGTTTATCCAGGGCAGTCCCGTGCAGGATCTGTTCTGGAGTGAACAACGGGTTTCGGGTGTGAAGCTGGGTGACGATCGCTCTATTTGTGCCAATCTAGTTATTGGAGCAGATGGTCGTAATTCCGTCGTTCGGCAACGAGCCAACTTGCCTCTAGAGCAACAGTCCGGAAGCTTTGATATTCTTTGGTTTAAATTGGCCGATAGCTCGCGCTTTGAATCCGAGAATGTATTTTATACAATTGTTCGCGATCGCAATGCATTTGGATTGTTTCGCTCTACGTCCGGGAATCTTCAGATAGGCTGGGCACTCCATGAGGATGCTGCAATGGACTGGAAGCAAGCCGATTGGCCTGAAATTTTAGCTTTTGCATCACCCCCGTGGTTAGCCGAGCATATCCGGACTCATGCAGAAACTATTGAAAGACCTGTTCTGTTATCTGTTGTCGTCGGGCGTTGTCCGCGTTGGTATGCACCAGGATTACTGTTGCTGGGCGATGCTGTTCACCCGATGTCACCCATTCGTGCCCAAGGCATCAATATGGCTTTACGAGATGTAATTGTTGCAGCCAATCATCTAGTTCCCCTGTTGCGTGAAGGAGCAACAGATGCAGCAATTGATGCCGTCTTGCCACAAATTCAAGCTGAGCGAGAGCCGGAAATTATTCGAGCGCAGCAGCTTCAAAGTCAGGAAGCGGCTCAGGCTGAGCTACTGCGTAAAAGCGCACTGCTGCGGTGGGGAGCAAGTCAGCTAGCACCCCTGCTGGGCAAGCGCGTGAGGCACTCTTGGCTTGCTAGGCAGCGCCAGTTGCGCCAAGGGGTAACACAGATACAGTTAACGGTGTGAAGTACCGCCGCCTGAGATTGACTTGCCCTACACCAGCGCTGATTTCAGATCGGTTTCCACCAGTCGATTTACCGTTTCCAATCCCTCGGAGTCATAGCTGTTGTACCAAAGCCCAAGGTCTATCTCAAAGATAGATGCTGCTGAGCCTATGATGACAACAGTTTGCCGAAAAGAGTCTAACTCGGCAAAGTTGGAGGTAAGGTCTGACCAGACTCTCCAGTTAAATCTCCCCCAATTTTTTTCACTCTCTCAGGGTTAGGTTCCTTGAACAACCACCAAGCTCTTGCTAAACCAGACATTAGAAACTGTTTGTCAAGAACACCATCCCAGCACTCAG
>JAAHGE010000986.1 GCA_010672635.1 Desertifilum sp. SIO1I2
TGTAAAGGGGGACCGGGTATCACCAAATCACCGCTTTTGGTTATCAACAAAATTGATTTAGCGCCCTATGTTGGAGCAGATTTGGGAGTAATGGCAAGAGATTCCAAACAAATGCGGGGAACTCGTCCATTTGTGTTCGCAAATTTACGGTCTGGTGAAGGCCTCAACCAAGTGATTGATTGGATTGAGCGTGAAGTGCTTTTGCTCGATAAACAAGCCAACTAGAAATCTACAATTAGTGAAGGACGGGACTTGTAACCTATTTTTTGATGAGGACGATCGCTTGTTCTCGGTTCTTCATCGGCTGGGGTTGCCTCAAGCTGAATAGATGCAGTGAAGCACAGCAGCGATCGCTCAGTTGAAGATTGCACTCAACTAATCTTCAGCAGCGGATTGGGATAGCGGTGGAACCTTAGCCTTATCGGTAGCTTGCAACACTTCAGGGATTTGCTTCCAGGGAATATCCCCCGCTTTGCTTTTCAGGTAGAGTTCTCCAAATTCCAGCAACGCCGCCGCTTGCGAGAGGGGAACTTTTGTTAAAACATAGGTAGCTTTATCCGTTGCCGAAAAAGAAACCGAGCAAGGGCGATCGCAAGTCCATAAACACCCAACTGAACGAATTTCTAAATCATTTTTATACGCCCAATCTTGATGTAATTCAGCTAATTCTCGGTAAAGAACTGCCCCTTCAGAATGTTCGTAATCCACCTCTTGTGAATGAACAGAATTGCAATATTTGCACACTGACATAACATGTTTTGCCATCGTTTTCAGGGTTGCTCCACAACGTATTTAAACAAGTCATCAACCACCCGATTCGCCGCGATGAGTCCGCAGCAGCCCCAGTAGGCAGGCACTTCGTAGACGCGATCGCGCTGAACGACACTCAAGCGCGACCAAAGCGGATCGGTTTTCATTTCCTGCAAGCGCTGCTCAGAAGAAGGATCGACATCATTAAACACAAATAATACGTCAGCATCCACCTCAGCAATCTGCTCTTTACTGATATTAATTTGGATATGCCGCCAGACCCCATTTTCCTTATCAATCTCTATCCCTTGTTGATTAGCAGGGCGAGAAAGTCCGGCTTGTTCCAAAATGTAACCGGGAAAAGAACCCCGTTGCATCAACCCCACCCCTTGCTGATGAATCCGAATTAAAGAAACCGTTGGGGGACGAGTCATTGTTGCTCTAAACGCAGCCAAGCGCCCATCGTAGTCTGCTAAAACTTGGGTAGCAGTTTCCGTT
>JAAHGE010000987.1 GCA_010672635.1 Desertifilum sp. SIO1I2
TACTTTCCCCCTACCAATCCCTCACAAATTAATGCGTTTAGAAGTAAGTATGGCATTAACAAGCCCTATTTTATGATTGTGGGTTTGAGTGGGGGCTATAAGAACACGACTTTGTTTTTACAAGCTTTTAGCCAGTTACCCACTCGGTTAGCTTTCGATCTCGTATTTACAGGGAGTGGAACTGTATTTCCTGATGAGTTTCGGAGATTTACTACGGGTTGTGCAGTACATTTGTTAAAGCTACCCGATGACGAACTGAAAGCTGCTTATTCTGGAGCGATCGCGCTCGTATATCCTTCTAAGTATGAAGGCTTTGGCTTACCCATTGTTGAAGCTTTGGCTTGCGGTTGTCCAGTGATTACTTGTCCAAATGCTTCAATTCCTGAAGTCGCTGGAAATGCAGCGATTTATGTGAATGATAGCGATGTTAACGGTTTAGCAAATGCCTTGTGCGATGTCCAGAAACCTGAAACGCGCAATGCCCTAATCTTAGCAGGCTTACAGCAGGCGAAGCAGTTCTCTTGGCAAAGGATGGCTGAAGTTGTAAGCCATACTTTACTAGAAGCGACTTTGGCACATTTATATCTGCGTCAGACTAACTTAATTCTGTTTCCTGATTGGCAGCAATCCGAAGAGGTTTTAGGGGCTATGTTAGTAGAGGCGATCGCAACATTAGCAACTCATCCCCACAGCCGAGCGATCGCATTGCTGATTGATACCACCAATATCACCCCAGAAGAAGCAGATTTATTCCTTTCGAGCGTGGCCATGCACCTCATGATGGAACAAGAGTTAGATATTAGTGAAAATCTAACGATTCAACTGATTGGAGAATTAAGCGAAATGCAATGGCAAGTGTTGCGAGATCGCCTTTGGGGTTGCCTTCAGTTAGACTATGAAAATCAAGCTGCAATTACTTCTAGAAATCTCGAAAAACTTCCCACCTATTCTCTGGAAACCCTCAGCCAGAGCGAGTTTCCCGTCAGCTAATTGAATCTCAGCTGGGGGGCGATCGCTCTTTTGCCCAAACTGGGTATCCTAACCCTATAGACTCTAGGTTACATTAGGGAAACTCAGCAATGCAAAAGGTTCAGGCTAACTCAGAATACCAGGATCAGCTTGACAGACGTGCCAAAGTGCAGATGTTGCAAAGAGCGATCGCCGCTATTGGGTTACTCTCATTTTTAGGGGGTGCTGCGTTTACTGCCTTTGACTCTGTGAAGCAGATCGCCAAATCGGGTTT
>JAAHGE010000988.1 GCA_010672635.1 Desertifilum sp. SIO1I2
CACAGGTTTTCGCTTACCCAATGGTGCAACTCGTTCTCCGGATAGTTCTTGGGTGACAAAGGAACGGTGGAACGCGCTAACCCCCGAACAACGAAAAGGGTTTGCACCAATTTGTCCCGATTTCGTTTTAGAATTGGCGTCTCTAACAGACGATATCGAGGAACTCCGCGCTAAGATGCGCGAGTATTTGGAAAATGGCTGTCGTTTAGGCTGGTTAATCGATCTGAGAACTCAACAAGTTGAAATCTATCGTATCAGTCAATCTGTAGAGGTTCTGCAATCGCCTGCCACGCTTTCTGGTGAAGATGTTTTACCAGGATTTATCCTGAGTCTAGGAGTTGTTTTTAAAAACAAATAAGGTGAGCAATAATGCCCACCCAAAACTTAAACTCGCCTGATGGCGGCTTAATGTTTATTTGTCGGGTTGAGGAGTCATCCGCAGGTAAGGCTTAACTTCGGTGTAGCCTTTGGGGAACTTCTCTTTAAGAACTTCGGGATCTTTGAGGGAGGGGACAATCACGCAGTCGCCGCCATCCGTCCAGTTTGCAGGGGTAGCAACGCTATAGTTGTCAGTCAGTTGCAGGGAATCAATCACCCGCAGAATTTCATCAAAGTTGCGTCCTGTGCTAGCGGGGTAGGTGAAAACGAGGCGCAGCTTCTTCTGAGGATCGATGATGAATACAGAACGCACGGTGAGGGTGTTGTTGGCGTTCGGGTGAATCATGTCATACAGATCCGAGACTTTGCGATCGGGATCTGCCAAAATTGGGTAATTCAGCGTCGCGCTTTGGGTTTCTTCAATATCTTGCGTCCAACCCTTGTGAGATTCGACATCATCAACGCTGAGAGCAATGGTTTTGACGTTGCGCTTGTCAAATTCGGGCTTAAGTTTTGCAACCATCCCCAATTCGGTGGTGCAAACGGGGGTAAAATCTGCGGGGTGAGAGAACAGTACCACCCAACTGTCACCGGCCCACTCGAAAAAGTCGATTTCGCCGTGGGTGGAGTTTTGCTTAAAGTTGGGGACTGTGTCACCGAGTCGGAGAGACATAACTTGAGTTCCTGCGATCTATGAAAATTATCGTCTATTCTGCATCATGCCATAAAAGCACAGTTTTCCGACCGGAGTTTAGAACATCTTTGGGTTTGTATTGATTTTTCTAAACAGCTATATTAATTTTATTTATCAATTCGCGATCGCCTTGGGCAAAACTCAGCCGCGAACATACAGC
>JAAHGE010000989.1 GCA_010672635.1 Desertifilum sp. SIO1I2
GTTCGAGGGAATGACAGGTGACAATATTGGGATGCTGTAGCAAGAGTAAAAAGCGCAGTTCTCGTAAAAACTTATGGGTGGGGAACCGATGTCGATCTAAGTTTTTCAGCGCAAAAATTTGACCTGTTTTGCGATGACAACCGCAAAAGACCTGACCAAACTGGCCTTGTCCAACTAATCCTAAAATTCGATACTTGGAAATTTTGATGGTCATGGGTCATTCGGGTTCTCGATGCGGTTGGAAACCAAACGCGCGATCCTCAACAGAGCAGTTTATCCCCAATCTAGGCTAGCTCTCTCCTTGCACCCAGAGATTCGGTCGTTCTCTTGAAAAAAAAATTCACACCGCGCATCGCTACCACCCCATTCCTGCAATAGCGTGCTGCATCTGCACCACTAAGCTCTCAGCCCGCTATTGCCTCGCAAGCTGAGAAAAACGACCCTTGGCGAAGGCGGCTAACTTTGGGCTAAACGTTGCATCATCTCGTCGTGGCTTAAACCCTCTTGAACCCAACCTTCAACCGGGCGCAGTCTGTCCGGTAAACCGAGGATAAAACGATTGCACGATGCGCCGAGAGATTCGCAGGCGGTTTGGACGCAATGTAATTCTCGGTTGCTCAGTTGACTGAAGAAGGCACTAAAAATCCCGGCATCGAGGTGACAAACGGGACGATTGCCTTTGGGGGCATGGGCTGCAAATGGAGAGTTCCAGGTATTGACCAGCAAAAAGCCCAGATGTTGGTGCGTTTGATCTAGCTCAATTTTGCCCCAACCGTGAACGATCCAGCACTGCTGCAAGCATTGAATAAACTCCACCATTGCCATATCGCTGACGGCGGTTTTGTAGTATTCGGTAATTTCTTCGCAAAAGCGAGCGTAGAAGTTTTTTCCCCACCACCGACCGCAGTTAAACAATACCAGTCCGGTGGCTTGACCTGTTTCTTTATCTAAACCGGAGTAAATTGCTTGAATTAGGGTTTCGGGCATTGCCAAAAGACGATTGCCACGACGATTTTCGAGCAGTCCTAATTCTAAGTCGCTACGGACGTAGGCATCAATGGCGAAGTAGTTTCCAGGAATGCGGTTGTCAATGAGGAGATCGGCAACGGAAATCATAGGTCAATTGGGGGGTAAATACACAGGAACATCGCGATCGCCCTCACGTTTTTGGCTCGCTGGCAACTTCAAGTTTCAGCAAAGAGGTTTGAGCCAGCACCAAGGCGGGCTTGA
>JAAHGE010000099.1 GCA_010672635.1 Desertifilum sp. SIO1I2
TGGGAACTGTTTCCGATTGAAAAGACGGTCTTTTAACCAAGTTTCTGGGGAGACAATAAATAGTCCCCGAAACTCAGCACCCGGCCAGCGATCGCCCGTTTGAATCGCTTTTGGCGTACCGATCCATACAGAAGCGATCCGCCCTGACTTGATTTTGCTCGATCTCAATCTCCCCAAAAAAGATGGGCGAGAAGTCCTTGCAGAAATTAAATCAGACCCATCCCTCAAACATATTCCCGTTGTCGTTCTCACCACCTCTCGCAACGAGGAGGATATTTCCAAAAGTTACGATTTACACGTCAACTGCTATATCTCCAAATCGCGGAATTTAAGTCAACTGTTCAGAATTGTCCGGGGGATTGAGGAATTTTGGTTAGAAACGGCAGTCCTGCCACCGAAAAGCCCGTAGGTCGGATTGATATCAATCTACTCCTGGTCGAGGATAATGTCGCAGAAGCTCGTTTGCTGCAAGAATTTCTGCTCATGACTTTTCTCAACCGCTTTCACCTAGTCCATGTCAAGCGGTTGGGAGAAGCCTTAATCCAACTCGGTGAGAAATTGCCCCCTAGTGGCAAGAATCGCGAATCAACTGCCCCGCAAAACCATGCGTTCGATATTATTCTCCTCGACTTAACCCTGCCTGACAGTACGGGGTTAGCTTCCCTAGACTTGTTAATTGAATGCGTTCCTAGCTTACCCATCGTCGTGTTGACCAATACCAATGACGACGAACTCGCCGTTGAGGCGGTTCGACATGGGGCCCAAGATTATTTAGTCAAGCGCCATCTCAATCAAGAGATTTTAGCGCGATCGCTCCGGTATGCCATCGAACGCAAACAAGCGGCCGTCGCCCTGCGAGAAGCCAACGAAATTCTCGAACTGCGCGTCCAAGAACGCACCGCCGAACTTGAAACCACCAACCAACTTTTAAAACAAGAGATTGAGTGGCGACAGCGAATTCAACAACGCCTAGAACTGGCCCAAAAGGCCGCCAAAATTGGCACCTTTGAGTGGAATATTCAATCCAATCAATTTACCTGGACGGTCGAACTCGAAGCCCTCTATGGCTTCAAACCCGGTAGTTTTGATTCTCAATACGAACAATGGATTCAAACCCTACATTCTGAGGATCGTCCAAAAGTTGAACAAGAACTCGCCCAAGCCGTATTAGACGGTCAAGGCCTCGATACCGAGTTTCGCATTATTGATGGACATGGCGAAACCCGATGGATAGCCGTTAAAAGCAGCCTGTTTCGCGACGACTATGGCAACCCGCTACAAATGACAGGCATCCACATGGATATTACCGAGAAAAAGCAACTAGAAGCTCAATTTCTCCGGGCGCAACGCTTAGAAAGTCTCGGTACCCTCGCCAGCGGCATTGCTCACGACCTCAATAACATTCTCACCCCCATCCTCACGGGCGTCCAACTTCTGCAACTCAAATTTCCCCACCTCAACGATCAAACCCAGCAGATGTTGAAAATGCTGGAAACCAGCGCCCAACGGGGGGCCCAACTCATTCGGCAAATCTTGTCTTTTGCCCGCAGTGTCGAAGGGAAGCGGGTTTCTCTCCAAATTCATCACCTATTAACTGAGATTGAAACCATTATTCAGCAAACGCTTCCCAAGTCGATTGAGATTCAAATTGAGAGTTCCACCAACCTAGGAACGGTATCGGGCGATGCGACTCAATTGCATCAGGTATTTATGAATCTCTGCGTTAACGCCCGCGATGCCATGCCCAATGGTGGAATTTTAAGCATTACTGCCCGCAACCTGCTCTTAGATGAATCCCATGCCCGCAAACATCTAGATGCCAAAGTGGGGCCCTATGTTTTAGTTACGGTATCGGATACTGGAATGGGTATCCCCCCAGACATTCAAGAGCGGATTTTCGATCCTTTCTTTACGACAAAAGAAGTTGGGAAAGGAACTGGGTTAGGGCTTTCAGCGGTGTTGGGCATTATTAAAAGTCATGGTGGCTTTGTGGATGTGCAAAGCGAAGTCAACCAAGGCAGTCAGTTTCATATTTACTTACCCGCTAGTCAATCTGCGGCGATTTCGTCTCCCGATGAGTTAGAACTGCTGTTAGGACAGCAAGAATTGATTTTGGTGGTGGATGATGAAGCGATGATTTGCGAAACCACCAAAACGATCTTAGAAGCGTATAACTATCAAGTCTTAACGGCCAATGATGGGGTAGAAGCGATCGCCCTTTATGCCGAACATCAAGAGGAGATCGATTGCGTCTTGATGGATATCATGATGCCTTTGATGGATGGCCCTAGCATTTTACCGCTATTGCGCCGCCTCAATCCAGACGTGTATGCGATCGCCATGAGCGGCCTCAACTCCAAAGAATCTGTTCAACAACTCCAACAACTCGGTTTTCAGGACTTTCTCCCGAAACCCTTCTCCACTCAAGATCTGTTGCAAGCCTTGCACAAACAAGCACAAAGCAAACGTTTCTAATCTCAACTCACTCAAGACGAACTCTCCCCCATCCCAAAATAGGATGAGGGATACCCAAAGACAAAGATTACAGGCCGAGTTGATTTCCGCGCTTGTATTGAAGATAAGCCGCGACAAACAAACCTGCGATCGTCACCGGGATTAAACCCAGAACAATACCAGAAATCAGGGGTTCTACCATGATGTTTAGCCTATAAGGGGTTGAATTACTGTTTCTAATAGTAACGTAGCAGTGACATCGCTTCCCCCAGAACTTGGAACAAAGAGGATGGGGAAAGGAGTGCAAAGTACCGAGTTCCGAGTTCCGAGTGAGGAAAGGAGTGTAAAGTGCTGAGTTGACAGTTATCAAGTCTTCCTATCTTTTCTTCTCCCCATCCCCCCATCCCCCTATCTCCCTTCTTATCCCCTAACCTCCAAGCGCCCTACCAGCCAGTTAAACCGCCAAGTGAGGATTGCTGCCGCGCATCCCAAACCGAGGGCAAGTCCCAACCATAGCCCCACACCGCCCCAGCCCAGTCGCAAACCTAGCAGATAGCCTCCTGTAAACCCAACGCACCAATAAGCAAAAATTCCGATCAACATGGGAATTCGCGTATCCTTCAGCCCGCGCAATGCCCCTGCTGCAATCACCTGAATGCCATCGACAATCTGAAAAATGGCAGCAACGCCCAACAAAGGAATTGCCGCCGCGATCGCAGGTCCGTTTTCCGGGTTATGAATATCAAGGTAAATTCCGACAATCTGCTGAGGGAACAGCCAAAAGATCGCGGCCGTAATGCCCATAAATAGGGTACCCAGTCCCATACCCACATAGCCTGCCCGTTTAGCCCCTTGAGGATTGGCTTGTCCAATTAACAACCCAACCCGCATGGTCGTGGCAATTGAAATCCCTACCGGCACCATAAAGGTAATTGCTGCCGTTTGAATCGCAATTTGGTGGGCAGCCAGAGAAATGGTCCCTAATGCCCCCATTAAATAGGCTGTAGCCGTAAATAACCCCGATTCCACGGCAAATAACACCCCCACCGGCCAACCAATTTGAAGAATATCGCCAAAGGCTGTCCCATCGAACTGGGGGAGATGCTCAAAGATGCGATAGGGTTTGAATTCCCGATGCTTGAGAATGTACAGAACTGCTGCCCCGCAAGTTATCCAGAAACTGAGGGTACTCGCCCAACCAATGCCCGCTAAACCCAAGGCAGGGAAACCGAGTTTGCCGAACATGAGCACATAGTTTCCGGCAACGTTCAACGTTACCCCACTGACCATAATCGCCATGATGGTGCGGGGATGGTTTAAGGCAGATAGGATATTTTTTAAGGTCGCAAAAGCTAAAGCCGCAGGAAACCCCCAAACAATGGCTTGCAGATAGGTTTGGGCTGATTGCACATTACTCGGCTCTTGCCCTAAAAATGCCAGAATTGGGCCAAGATACCAAATCAATAACATGGTAGGGATTGAAAGCAAAAGCGATACCCACAATCCCATCGCCGATAAGCGGCTGACCCGCTTGATATTGCCTTCCCCGTGGGCAATCGCAACGGTAGCACCCACCGCCGAAACAACGCCGGTACCCACCAAAAGCAACATAGCAAACGTAATCGCCCCTAACCCTCCAGCCGCAAGAGATTGAGGCCCTAACCAACCCATCATCACAGTGTCAATAAAGTTGGTGGCTGCTTGGGCGAGTTGGGCAGCCGCTAAGGGAATAGCCAGGTGCAAGCAGGCTTTGATTTCTTGAATAATATGAGTGCGATCCAGTTTCATCCCATTCAAAGAGCAATGCACCTTCAATAACAATCCAACTTTTTTATCTTGATGTCTTTGGGCAATCCTTAGCTTCACGCGATGGGGTTATCTCTGCTAAAGTGCGATCGCACCGGTGCGATCTTCCCTGGCGATTCATATAAAGCCCAAAAAGTCAATAGACTGGCAATGCTTTAGACCTCAAAAATATCTAATTGCTCGACTTTCGGCTTCTTTTTAGACTTCTGGGTCATATTTTCGCGCAATCCCACGGCAATCTTGCTGTGTTGTTCAATTTGTCCCATCACTTGCTTGGCGCGTTGAATCACCACGGCGGGCAAACCTGCGAGGCGACCGGCTTCGATGCCATAGGATTTATCAGCACCGCCCGGTTGCACTTGATGGAGAAAGATAATTTTATCGGGCAATTCTTTGACCGTAACTTGATAGTTAGCTACATTGGGAATTAAGGAGGCTAACTCGTTTAATTCGTGGTAATGGGTGGCAAAGATGGTGCGCGATTGAATTTCCGAAGCGAGGTATTCTGCCACCGCCCAAGCAATAGAAAGACCGTCAAAAGTAGCCGTTCCTCTGCCAATCTCATCGAGGAGAACCAATGATTTCTCGGTAGCGTGGTTGAGGATATTTGCCGTTTCGTTCATTTCCACCATGAAGGTAGATTGTCCGGTCGCCAGGTCATCTACGGCCCCAACTCGTGTAAAAATGCGATCGCACACGCTTAAGGTTGCAGAATGCGCCGGAACAAAACTCCCCACCTGGGCTAAGAGTTGAATTAACCCCACTTGGCGCAAATAACAGCTTTTACCGCTAGCATTGGGCCCAGTGAGGATAACTAAATCGGGAGAAGTGCTATCGCCCCCTAATGTAGTGGAATTGGGGACAAAGAACCCGGCAGGTAAAGATTGTTCGACAACAGGATGGCGTCCGGCAATAATCCGAATTTCTCGCCCTTCCACCATCATAGGCCGACAATAACCGTGGGTAACGGCAATTTCTGCCAATCCAGCTAACACATCTAGCGCCGCTACGGCCCGCGAAATTGCCCGAATTTCTTCGGCTTGTTCTCCAACTTCGGTTCGCAGGCGCGAGAATAGCTCGTATTCTAATTGGTTTAAGTCATCGCGAGCGGTTAATACCCGCGCTTCCCGTTCTTTGAGGTCTGGGGTAATGTAGCGTTCTTCATTGACTAGGGTTTGCTTGCGAATGTAGTGTTGCGGAACTTGGTCTGCTTTGGCGCGAGAAATACTAATGTAATAGCCAAAGGTTTTATTAAAGCCAACCTTGAGATTAGAAATTCCCGTCCTTTCGCGTTCTCGACTTTCTAAATTTGCAATCCATTGTTGGTCGTCGGCGGCTTCTTCGCGCATTTGGTCGAGTTGCGCGTCTACTCCAGGACGAATTAAGCCCCCTTCCATTAAATGTTGCGGGGGCGACTCGACGAGAGAGGTTTTAATCTTGTCGGCGATTTTCTCTAACGTTGGCGAAACTTTTTGGACGGCTTTGAGATAGGGGGAGATTCCTATCTGAGCTATCTGGGATAAAAGCGGGAGTTTTTCTAAGGACTCCGCCAGAGAAACCAAGTCTCTGGCGCTGGCGGTTCCTGACCCGGCGCGGCCGGCGAGGCGTTCGAGGTCGTAAATTTGTCGCAAGAGTTGGCGGATATCTTGGCGCAATCCTCCATTTTCCACCAATTCGGTAATTGTATCTTGGCGGGCGTGAATGCCTTTTAAGTTGAGTAAGGGTTGCAAGACCCAACGCCGCAGGGTACGCCCGCCCATTGCTGTATTCGTGCGGTCGATGGCCCAGAGGAGGGAACCGTGAAACGTGCCATCGCGGACGGTTTGGGTAATTTCTAGGTTGCGGCGGGTTTGGTGGTCGAGGATGAGAAAGTCGGTGTGGCTGTAGGTACGCGGGGGTTGCAGGGGAACGGCATTCTCTTTTTGGGTTTCTTCGAGATATTCCAGCAGGCCCCCAGCGGCGCGGATGGCGAGGGGGAGGTTTTCGCATCCCATGCCTTCAAGCGATCGCACTCGGAACTTTTCTAAAAGGCGTTGTTTTGCTTCAATTAAACTAAAGGGAATTTGCGATCGCCAAGCATAGCAAAATCCAGGGGGCAAACTCTCCGGTAAATGCTCGGACTTTTCCCCCGGTCGCAAGAGTCCCACTAAGTCCGGAACATTGGTGGGGACTAGAATTTCCGCAGGTTGCAGGCGCATCAATTCCTGGGCTAGCCCTTCGGAACCGGAACTTTGGCAGGTGAGAAACTCCCCCGTGGAGATATCGGCATAGGCTAAGCCCCAATGTTCTCCCCCAATGACCACCGCCGCCAAAAAGTTATTGTGCCGCGCCTTTAACATCCCTTCATCGGTGAGGGTTCCGGGCGTGAGAATTTTGGTAATTTCCCGCGTCACCATGCGGCGTTCGGCGGCGGCGGTAGCAGCGTCTTCGGTTTGGTCGCAAATGACGACAGCGTAACCTTTTTCCACCAATTGCGGGCTGTAGCGGTCTAAGGCATGGTGAGGAACGCCAGTCATCGGGACGCGCCCAATTTCTTTACCGCCATCCTTGCTGGTGAGGACGAGTTCGAGTTCCCGCGAAATGGTGATAGCATCCAAAAAGAAGCACTCAAAGAAGTCACCCACCCGATATAGCAGCAAGGCATGGGGATACTTATCTTTGACTTCAGCATAGTGCTGAAGCATTGGAGTTAGTTTGTCTCGGTCTAGGGCGCGATAGTCAGCATTGGGAACAGTCGGTTCGGGCGTAGACGCAGCATCAAAATAGCTCACAGCTCGGACGGGTAATCATTTCAACGGACTCTATCAATCATACGAGTCTGTATGGGGAATTGGGAAAGCGCGATCGCTTTTTCTTAGATTTTAGCCAGTTGGCTCGGTCTGTTGCTGTCTCACCCAAGCCCGAATTGCTCGTCGCAACGCCAGACGCCCTACAGAGCGATAATTTTCAATCAATTGTGGAAGTTCGCTAATATTCAATTGGGGAAAGATTGAACTTTGCTCAACCTCAATATACTGCCCCTCCTGAAGTTGATAGATTTTCAGGGCCTCGCCATTGTAGCACCACAGTTCGGGAACGCCTAAGCGTGCATAAATGGGAAATCGTTCTAAAGATGGGCTAGTGATATCAATTTCTAAGGCTAGATCGGGGGGCGGGTCTTGGTTAAGATCGAACTGTAGCTTCCCCCTTACCCTGGCTTCATTTTGGAAGTAAAAACAATTATCCGGTTCTAACCCTGCCTGTTTAGCCTGCTGTCGCCAGGTGGTAGAACCATAACTTTCATAGTTCAATTCTAGAGTCTCGGCAATATCCTTAATGGCGTCTCCTAGCGTTTCCTTGAAATACTCGTGTTCTGGCAGCGGTGACATAATTTCTAAAAGTCCGTCATCGTAAGCAATGCGCGTGACGCGATGCTCGCCTAGATCCTGTAGAATAGCCACAAATTCTTCCCAATTGACATCTTGCAATAAAACTCGCTGTCCAGGTGGAACTTGCAGGCGTTGAATTGGAATTTGCACAACCATTACCGCTTTTCCCCAAACGTCAATCCCGTTATCTTTGATGGTAAGCGTTTTCCTTGGGGACGCGATCGCAATTCCCCGCCAAAACCATTAAGCTGAGAATAGGGCTACATTCCGGTTTCTCATGGAAGACTTACCTCGGCAAGTGAGAATTTGCCAAAATACCAGTTGTCGCCAACTCGGTTCTGCTAAAGTTTTAGCCGCATTCCAAGCCTTACCCGTTGAAGGGGTAGAAGTTCTCGCAACCCGTTGTTTGGGACAATGTGGCAATGGACCGATGGTGTTGGTCTTACCCGAAGCCATCTGGTACGGTGGGGTACATCCCGATGAAGTGCCTGCGGTTGTCACCCAACACTTACAGGGGGGTACTCCAGTGAAGGGAATGCTATATCAAGTGAAGGGAATGCTATATCAGTAGAAAGTGTTTCTGTTACGGTGGCGTTAGGCATAGTTATCGCAACCGCAAAAGTAGTTAGAACATTGATGAATTGAGTAGAGATGTTCCAATGGAACGTCTTCCCCCAAGTAGGTTTGTCCTAACTGATGCGTTCGCTGCGATACATTGAAAGGCAGCCAGGGGTCTTAATCTGGATAACAGCGATATCTAGGCAGTTGGCGTTTCCCCCAAATAGCCGCGAGACAGAAAGGGAACGTCAATAACCTCGCCTAGGGTATCGTTTACCTTCACTTGCAAACCTGCGCCACCTGCTTTGGTGCGAATATAGGCGAGTCCAAGATAATCCTTACCCGTTTGCACGATACTGGTAAGAGTGCCAACTTTTTCTTCGCCTGCGGTGATGGTGCTTCCGGGTTCAGCGTAGGTATTGAGGCGAACTCCCCAAAGTTGCTGTTTCACCCCTTTATAGGTGTTGAGTCTGGCGATGGTTTCTTGACCAATGTAGCAACCTTTCTCAAACGAGATAGTTTGCCACAAACCCGCCTCTAATGGATTGTACTCTTCGGTGAGTTCTTGGTCTGGGGTTGGGCGTCCCTGTTGGATGCGGAGGGTTTCCCAGGTTTGGCTTCCGATGGGTTTTGCACCTGCGGTGACTAGTTGACTCCAAAGCGTAACTGCTTTTTGGACTGGAACCATTAATGTATATCCGGGGGTGGCTAAACCGCTACCGACTGCGACGCGAGTTTCTAGGTTGGCGAGTAACTGAAGTTGATGGGTTCCAAACGGTTCCCCTGTGAGGGGTTGTCCGCCGAGTTGGATTAAAATAGCATCGCTGGTTTGACCGATTAAGCTAAAACAGGCGGTTTCCTCGGTAATATCGGTCAACTCTACTTTATCCATTGGGAAGATATAGCGATCGCACCATTGGAAAATCTTCTGCGTTCGGTTGGGCGAAACCAGCAAGATAACGCTATCTTCAGTCACATAGGCGGTGGCTAAGTCTAGGGTTCTCGCCGTTGAAGTCACAAAAACCGTATCGCAGCCTTGTCCGGGTTTAAGCTTTTCAAAGTCATTCGTGCTTTGATTGTGCAAAAATCGGATACGGTCCGCACCGCTGACTTGCAGGCGTCCCCAGTGAGTGCGATCGCACAATAGCGTATCATCATCAAAGCGAACATCTGTCTCATTCTCAAAACTGACAGCCACCCCATCTACAAACGTTGCGCCTGTGGCGGCTTGAACTTGCTGCAATTGTTCAATCATTCTCAAACTCGCCTTCTGGTAAAGTGGCAAAAAGGGCCTCAATAATGCTTTTCGTCTTATCTTCGAGTTGTTGCCAGTCTACCTCGCCCTCCTCATTAAGCAGGCGAGTATCCACCTCAACCTCTTGACTTCCCTCCTCCCCTGGGGCAGGCTGATAGTCGCGAAAGCAGACCTGAAAACACAAGTCCCAAATATTGTAAACGAACTGCTGACCGTTGCGTTGCAAGCAGAGTTGATGTCCGGGAATAGGGGTTTCTACTTCCTCATACGTACCTTTCCACCCAGAAACATCTAGCTGCTTGCGGATATTATCCACTACCCGCAGTAAGGCAGGTTGCATCAATACTTCTGCTTGTTGCCAGCTAGTGGTATCTCTGAATTTTGGCACCATATCCCTGATTAAATTGCTTATTCTACTATTTTCTCTGATTATGGCCTAACCATTGATCCTAGTTGACTGACAACAGTCGCGTAGGTTGGGCTGATGTACGAAACTCTACAGCAGCTAATATGGGACTTTCAGCGGTTTTGTTAGTTAATCAGCGATTGACCAGAAATCCCAACCCTCCTGTAAATTGACTCAAACCTTTGGCAATAGACAACCTCGTCAAGATGTTGCGATATACGCCTGCTAGGTATAAGGTTACAGGAAATAATGAGTCTTGTTTTAGTCTAACTAGTCAATTGTATTCTATTTTCTCAAGTTTACTTTTGGATTGACCTCGGATCGGTGAATGTTACCCTCAGCTAAGTTTGGAGATTTCTAGAGCAAATCTGAATCAATTACTTATCTATAGCAATCCTAGATTAAACTCAAATCTTTCTAAAATATTCATTCTAAAATTAGGAAAATTTTGTAATTTGTTTAAGCTTGATATTGCCCTCTAAAAAGACATTCTTAAGCAAGCTTCAAAATTACATGCCAGCAGCCAAACGTGCTAAAATGACAACAAACTTATTCAATATTAAATTGATTTAATTAAAGCCAATGAATAAATCCATTATTTCCTTGTTTTCGGGTTGCGGGGGATTAGACTTGGGTTTTAGTCAAGCAGGATTTGATGTTGTCTGGGCGAATGAATTCGATCGGGAAATTTGGCAAACCTACCGTACCAACCATCCCCAAACGTTCCTCGATAAGCGCAGTATTCGCGATATTCCTTCTGAAGAGATTCCTGACTGTATTGGCATGATTGGCGGCCCTCCTTGCCAAAGTTGGAGTGAAGCCGGAAGCCAGCGCGGAATTGAAGACGAACGCGGACAACTTTTCTTAGAATATGTCAGAGTCTTACGAGATAAACAACCTTTATTTTTCTTAGCTGAAAATGTTTCTGGTTTATTACACCAAAAACACCGCAAAGCCCTAAATAATATCATTGCAGCTTTTGAAGAAGCTGGATATTGGGTGACATACAAGTTGCTCAACACAGTCAATTATCAAGTTCCCCAAGACCGCAAGCGCGTGATTTTAGTCGGCTATCATATGCGGCTAAACCAGCGTTTTGACTTTGCTTGTCTTATCCCCCAGTCTCAACCTTTCACTTTAAAGGATGCCATTTGGGATTTACAAGAAACAGCTATTCCTGCAATCGATAAATGTAAGACAAATGGCAATACTTGTCAAATTCCCAATCATGAATATATGACGGGTGGATTTTCAAGTATGTTTATGTCTAGAAATCGCGTTCGCAGTTGGGATGAACCCTCTTTTACCATTCAAGCTGGAGGACGACACGCACCCATTCATCCCCAAGCTAATAAAATGATTCATGTTGATAAAGATCGATTTATCTTCGATCCTAATTCTCCCTTACCTTACCGTCGTCTTTCTGTGCGAGAATGTGCCAGAATTCAAACTTTCCCCGATAATTTTATTTTTCACTATAAAAACCTGAACGCAGGTTATAAAATGATTGGGAATGCAGTTCCCGTTCGCCTCAGCTATGAATTAGCTAAAAACATTATCCAAAATTTACTAGACGCTTCAGAAAAGACTGTTTTGCAAACAAAAGTAATGGGACTGCCCCTAAGTTTGCGATAACGAAATGAGTCTTACTAAGAAAATCACAATCGAACTCAATTTATCTCAACTCAAAAACTTTCAGCGATGGAGAAGGTTAAATGAGTCACAAT
>JAAHGE010000990.1 GCA_010672635.1 Desertifilum sp. SIO1I2
CGAACAGAGTGAAATTCGCAAGCAACCCTTCACTGAATTAAGCGTTCTGGGGAGGCTGGGAGAACCGCCAGCACCCTTTGACGCGAGTTTTGGACTTCGCAGAGGTTTTTTGTGGTAATCGCCAAAATCTCTTGACGCTTCCCGAAACCCGTCGCCGGGATTTCAAAGACGCGAATGGTACAAACCGATTTGAGAAAGAGAAGCAGTTCTCCTCCGGTGTGGATGAGTTCGTCTAGGAGTTCGCGAACGTTAAATTCAGTGAAGGGTTGCTTGCGAATTTCACTCTGTTCGGCTTGTGTTGCGGTTCGCAGAGGGAGGCGAAATAGGGTTCCCTGAAAATCTGCAACCCCTGGCGGTAAACCACCCACTTCGTACAGTTGCATGAATTCGGGATAGTTTTCTAACCATCCAGCGTTTCCATAATTCCACTCGCGACCCGGTTGTTGGCGAGAAGTTCCGGGAATGGCTGCGCCGTGGGGGTCAAAAAAGATGAGACGATGGCGAGAAATGAAGCTAGGAAAGTCGGTAACGTGGTAGATGGCGTTAAAGCCAATTCCAAACCGTCCAGTTTTTTGTAAGTCTTGCGCTTTTTCGCTTTGTCCGAGGTGGCGGATGCTTTCAAAATCTCGGTCTGTGAAGACTTGGTTATTATAAACCAACATCGCCGGCCCTAAAAGCTGCGTCATCCGAGGGTCTGGGAGATTGGGGATGGAGTGCGATCGCCAATCTAAGGTAATCTCTACACAGGTGGCTTGAGCATCATCGGCATTTTGAATCAGTTCTTTGAGAATGCCGATTCCTTCAGGATAATCTCGGATAATACCGCGCAGACGGGCAATCAATGGCTCAGACTGGTAAAAAGATTGACCGTCAAGTTCAGAATGATTCATACAAACCTGTGAAGTCTCGTGCTGCCTAACTCAACACCAATCCACAAACAGGGGATACAAAAAGCATAAACGATCGCTAGCCTAGGGCGCGCATCTTTGCAACCCCCAACAGCTAGTAGTAGCGCCTCCAGGCTAAAATATTGGCTTCCTAAATTCACAGAATCAATTTTGATGAGAATTATAGCGGGTACTTTACCCAATATTTAAAGCTGGCTGCTGTTGGGTTTCGTTCCTCAACCCAACCTACGCGGCTAGGAAGGAGGTTGGGTAAAAGAAATCAATTAGATCTGCGGGAGAATACCGCAGACCTAATTGATTTCTTTTACCCAACCTCCTTCA
>JAAHGE010000991.1 GCA_010672635.1 Desertifilum sp. SIO1I2
TCGGGGCATTGCTCGTCCATACCGCACGAGATGGATCTGCAATGCCCCGATTGCATCGGGTCAAGCGACAACTTTGTTTATTACACCGATTGAGCCGTTGAGCTTTCCTGGAGCCACGACGAATGCAGTGACTAATTTAATGGTGCAGACGATTGGTGCTAATGGCGTGAGGAATCTGTATGCCTTTAATCTCCACCACGTTCATCGGGCCAAGGAGGTTGGGGTGATGATTACGCCGTCTGAGCCTCTCAAACCAGCAAACATCATTGATGAATTCACGATTAGCTCAATGGATGCTGAGGCAATTGAGCGAGGGTTGAGCATTGCTATTGCGCGAGGCTATACTGCACCCGACGACCCAGTGGTGGAACAAACCCGACAAAGCCTTGCCTTGCTCCGAAAGGGTCAAATCCCCCGCACTGTTCCTGTTTCGGTACTGCGATCGCTTCAGGCTTTGGGTCGCTTTGAGTGAGCCGTTGAAAAACCACCGTTCGCGTCAGTCATAATGTAATAAAATGTAGTCGAGAACACTGCAAATAAAGTTACAAAAATTAAGGAGTCAGAAATGGGACTACGTAATCGCAATTTGAGCAATAACGATGGTGATGACGACCGAGAAATATTCGATGACTTTGACGATTTCACAGCGGATTCAGGGAGGCGTTTTGACGACGATTTTGATAACGACTTTAAAGAATTTGTCAATGAATTTGATGAATCAGTTGCAGCTCGCAACGGGTCGGCTCGGCTCAGTAAAACCCAGTCTGTAAGAAAACAGCCCAAAACAGCTAAATCATCTGCTCCAGTGGTGAAATGGGTTGCGTTGGGACGACAGTTGCAGGTGGGTTCTCAGGTTTATAACTTGAGACAAGCTTATACCTATGGCTACGAACCTGCACGGTTGTCCTCCCAGTTTCAGCAAGATAGCATTCCCCTCGCTTACTTGGCTTATCAATTTCCGGTACCTGGCGCTCAACGTTATGTTGTTGATTTTGATGCTGTTGAGGGTAAGTTGCGTCCAGTCGAGCGGGTTGAACAACTGCAACAGGTTCCGGCTCATCAGATCGTGTGGATGGTTGTATTTACTGGTGAAACGGGTAAGTGGGTTCGTCGCTTGTTACGCGAGTATTTGCGATCGATTGAGTAATAGCCTCCCATCCCTGTACTTGCAATCAGGATTCGGTTGCTTTGAACAACCACCAAGCTGAGAAACCATGCTCTTGCTAGAA
>JAAHGE010000992.1 GCA_010672635.1 Desertifilum sp. SIO1I2
TTGAGTCTCTGGCTGAAGAAGAACGACGCGCGATTAACCGTCTGCTGTTCGCCGTTCGCAAAGGTCGCGTTAGAGTGATATAGCTAAGTGCCTTGTCCTAAGCATTATGGCTACAGCTATATCTTCCGGGTAGAGTTGTTCTGAAGCGTTTTACCAAATTTTTGCCATCCGTAACACAAATCCAGGTAACTCTGGTTCGCAGCTAACGGTTTCAGGATTTTCTAATCGATTGGGTTCTTGATGGGGACGATAGACGTAAACGTGGCGATTTTTACGATCGATTAAAAGACCCAGGCTTGCACCATTATCCATATATTCTTGCATCTTATCTTGCAATTCCTTTAAAAGATCGCTTTGAGAGCGTAACTCAATGACGAAATCTGGACAAATGGGTGCAAAGGAAGCTTTTTGCTCTTCGCTTAAGGCATTCCATCGCTCTAGTTTAATCCATGAGGCATCGGGAGATCGGGTAGCCCCATTAGGCAGCGTAAAGCCGGAACTAGAGTCAAAAACCTCGCCCGTTCCCTCTCGTTCGGCCCAATTCCCCAATTGCAGGATAATCTTAAAATTGCGGTTCCCCGTATCAGAAAACGCGGGTGGCATAATCATGACTTCTCCAGTAGCAGTCCGTTCAATTCTTAAATCCCGATTAGCATGACAAAGTTCATAGAACTGTTCGGTACTCATCCACTCCATCGCAGGAAGCGTTACGGTTAGGGGGATGCTTTGGGTTTGAATTCGTAGCGTCGTCATTTTATTTTGACTCCCATGCTTCTTTTTCAATACCTCTTGTGCGATGTTATCGATGAAATTGGGTAACTCTCGCCAACTCCGGACAATCGGCGATCGCAGTTGCACTTAAGGTTGGGGCACCCTATACTTTCAATCATATTGAATTGGTGGGTTGTGGAAAATCTGGTTCTCCTCGTTCCCCAAGGGGCAGAATATCAAGCGGTTTGTCGAGGTTTAAAGCAGCATCCCGGAACCGTTCCTTTCGTTCTCCCAATTCCAGTAGGAGTCAATGCAGTACAGCGATATCTGCAAACTTGGAAACAACTCCCCAAACAGGTATACGTTCTGGGATTATGTGGCAGCCTCAATCCAGAGTATCAGGTCGGCGAGGTGGTGCTGTATCAAAAATGCCTGTATGTTCAAGGAGAATTACACAAACAGGACTGTCATCCAGGTTTAACGGCCACTCTGCAAACTCAACTCAATTCTAAG
>JAAHGE010000993.1 GCA_010672635.1 Desertifilum sp. SIO1I2
CGCCGATAATGGTGCTGATGTAATTAACATGAGTTTGGGTGGTAGCGGTGAAAGCCAGTTGATGCAAGAAGCCATTGAATACGCCCATCAAAAAGAGGTTGTGGTCATTGCAGCAGCAGGGAATTCTACTCAAAATTCAGCCAGTTATCCCGCCCGCTATCCTCGCGTCATTGGTGTTTCAGCCTTAGATTCCACAGGTAACAGGGCCCCTTATTCTAACTTTGGGGCAGGTGTGGATATTTCTGCACCAGGGGGTTACATGAGTGAAGAGAACCCCGCAGGCGGTATTCTGCAAAATACCATTGACCCAGAAACCGGACAGCCCATTTTTGCTGCTTATCAGGGAACCAGTATGGCTGCGCCTCACGTTGCGGGCGTTGCAGCGTTGCTAAAGGCGTCGAATATTGAGAGTCCCGATGAGATTGCTAATATCTTAAAAGAGGCGTCTCGTAAAGTCGCTGAAGACCCCTTAAACCATTTTGGGGCAGGTCATTTGGATGCTGCGGCCTCGGTTAAATTGGCGTTGCGCGGACAAATTACCTTTAAAGATTTCTTCCGGTGGTTGCGGGATAATGGCTATCTCAATCCTCGTTTTTGGATTGATGGTGGTGCGATCGCGCTTTTACCTAAAATTGGCATGGCGATCGGATCGTACCTGCTAGCTTGGTTGCTGCGAAATTATTTCCCCTTTGGTTGGAGTTGGTCGTTAGCTAGCGGCTTAGTCGCAGGTAGCAGCGGTTTGTTCTTCCTACAGGGCTTTTACCTGTTTGATACCCCGCAATGGCCTTTTCGGATGATGGGGAGTTCCATTCCAGAGTTAGGGAATACCGTTATCGGAAGTACTGCTTTGAACCCCATCTTTGCAAGCGTTCTGATTCCCGCTGTTCTCATTGTTCTATTCTTGGGTCATCCGAGTTGGAAATGGTTCGCCATCGGTTCAACGTTGGGGGTTGCTAGCTGTTTATTCATCAGCGCCGCTATTGACCCGGCTATGATGTGGTTAGGCGGCGGATGGTTAGCCCGTGGCTTCCTAGTTATCAACGCGCTACTCTGTTTTGGATTAGCCCGTTTAGCCGTTAGCGGAGAGCAAAAACTGGCATGAATGTAACTGGAACGATTGAAAAGAAAGGCTTTGGCCCCGGTACTTGGGCGTTAGTCAGCGCGGATCAAACTTACGAACTCAAGGATGCCCCTTCTGAGTTGAAAAAAGAAGGTCTAA
>JAAHGE010000994.1 GCA_010672635.1 Desertifilum sp. SIO1I2
TGTACTCTCGCCTTATACGAAGGCGTAGACAGTACCACCTTTAAACAGCAAATTCATCCTGAATTTAGCCCCATTGGGTGGCATCTCGGTCATATTGGCTTTACCGAAAGCTATTGGATTTTAGAACGCTGTGCCGGAGAATCACCCCTGTGTCCAGAATATCGCCAACTGTTTGCTGTTGATGGCTTGCCCAAAGCCCAACGAGGCAAAATTCCTGAATTGCCTGAAGTTTGCGACTATCTCCAAACCATTCGCCAGCGGGTTCTGAACTACCTAGAAACTGCCCCTCTAGACACCCAAGAACGCCTTTGGCAATTTATCCTTCAGCATGAAGTGCAACATAGCGAAACGGTCACTTTTCTGCTGCAAATGATTCGCCTATCTGCTCGCCCTGCGGTTCCTCCCCTAAAGCCTACCCCAACCGAAACTTCCCCTACGGAAATGGTCAAAATTCCCGCCGGGGGATTTGAAATGGGCGCTCAAACCAGTTTTGCCTTGGATAACGAACGCCCATCCCATTGGGTGGAGTTAGACACTTACTGGATAGACCGCTATCCTGTCACCTGCGGTCAATACCAGGACTTTATGGCAAAAGGAGGCTATCAAACTCGCCAGTGGTGGTCGGATGCTGGCTGGCAATGGTTGCAAGACCATCCTGTTAATCAACCCCTCTATTGGCATCCTAATTTACCCCAAGATCGTCCAGTTTGCGGTATCAGCTATTACGAAGCGGAAGCCTATGCCCACTTTGCGGAAAAACGCTTACCCACAGAAGCCGAATGGGAAAAAGCTGCCCGTTGGGATAGACAAGTTCAGCGCAGCCGCACCTATCCTTGGGGAGAAGAATTTCCTACAAACCGCCATTGCAACCACAGCCATACAGTAGGACAAACGACGCCTGTCAATGCTTATTCTGGCGGAGAAAGTGCCTATGGCGTTTGCGATTTGTTAGGCAATGTTTGGGAATGGACTGCAACCTGGTTTGACGGTTACGAGGGATTTCAAATCTTTCCTTATCCGGGTTATTCTCAAGTTTATTTCGATCGACAACATCGGGTACTCAAAGGGGGAAGTTGGGCAACTCGCCCTTGGGGGATGCGTTCGAGTTTCCGCAACTGGTATCATCCGGGAGTACGGCAAATTCTAGCCGGGTTTCGGTGCGTTCGAGATTCGTTAGGTTAATTTTTTGTATCTGATATCCTAGCAAAGGA
>JAAHGE010000995.1 GCA_010672635.1 Desertifilum sp. SIO1I2
GCTTGATTAAAATCCCTGGGATGTTCTGGTTCGAGTAAGGTTTCTGACAGTTGCCATAATAAATTCAGGGCTTTGGCTGGAGGAACCTCCAGAGCAATCAGTCGTGCCAGCACCCGCTTTACATTACCATCCAAGATGGGGAGCGGTTGGTTAAATGCCGCACTTAAAATCCCCCCGGCGGTGGTGCGTCCAATTCCGGGTAAGGCTAGGACTTGTGCCACGTTCGAGGGAAAAATACCATTATAGTTGCGAGCAATTTCTTGGGCGGCTTTGTGCAAATTGCGGGCGCGGGCGTAGTAGCCTAGACCTTGCCAGACTTTTAAAACGCGGTCTAACTCAGCCTGGGCTAAATCAGAAACCGTGGGAAACGCCTGCAACCAGCGTTCGTAATAGGGAATGACTGTTTTGACTTGGGTTTGCTGAAGCATAATCTCTGAAACCCAAATCGCATAAGGATCGCGGATGTTTCGCCACGGCAGATCCCGTCCCTGTTGATGATACCAATCTAGGAGGGCGGTCTGTAAGGGTTTAATGGCAAAATTCGGTAGACTGCTAGAGCCTACCGAAGAAAGGGTTAAATCTAGATTGCTTCGCCTGACCACGCTGAAAGAATAGAGAAATTAAATTAGCGATCGCCATGAGATTCATGGGGTTCAGCAGAATGCAGTGCGCGTTCAAAATTCATGCGTTGCTCTGCATTCCGCAAGAAGTAGCCACTAATCATCGCTGAGGCTAACAGGCGACCTAGATTTTCTCGGTTGGTAGTAACGGTAACGCCAAAATGTTCTGAAGGCAAGTGTCCGAGCATTCCGACAATATTTTGCTCCATCACTTGGAAAACTTCTGGAGAGACAGGTTTAGAGAGTTGGGCGATCGTCTCAGGACTCATAGACTGGACGTACTGCCACAATAAGTTACCGCCGGACTCCCCTTCATTAAAGAATTCTGGAACGCGATCGTGCTGGTTATTCACCTGATTCCTCCGTACTGTTTAGGGCAGTAGCCTTGAGTATTCGGGTTATGCCACTGCGGTTACTGCAATTTAAGTGTCTTGCACTGATTACTCACTAATGTAACAGTTCTTGCTTCGGGAGAAAGTGAGCGCAACCGAACCCGAAAAGACGGATCTTATCACCTTTAACTTTTGAGGGGGCTTGGGGGAGCTATAAGTCCCGCGCCATCATCTGCATGATTTGGCGTCGGGA
>JAAHGE010000996.1 GCA_010672635.1 Desertifilum sp. SIO1I2
TTGACAGGTTCCAAAAAGACTCCCTCTTGACTCGCGCAACCTTACCCTGGCGAACGATCTAATTGACTGCTTTCAAGAATGCGTGGGAAAACGCCAAGGCGAACTCGATCGAATCTTACTCGATTTTGAGGGCGATCGCCCTGACTTCCGCATTATACGCGGACTAGCACATCTCCTCAAAAGTGGCTTTTGTACCTTTGAAATCGTGAGTCCTTTAGAACCTGTCATTCTGCGACAAAAAGTATTCGCCACTTCAGCAAAACTCGTCCCCAGTCCAGAATCTACCAAGCAAACTTTATCAGATTTGTCAATTCTTCTAAGCCAAGAATTAAAGCGAGAAATTTTACCGCACGATATCCAAAACGGCTTATACGCAGACTTATTTGAAAACCGCATCCTGACGCAATTTGATACCCCCGATGCTGAAAGTTTAATTCACCGCTATAACTTATCTCAAGTTCAAGGTATCTTTTACAGAGCCACGAATATCAAAATCACTGCACATCGCAATGTTCCCGGAGAATATAAGCTTTTATTCCGCTATCTCAAGCTGTTTCAATTGATGGCGTATATTGAAGGCGATGCCGATCATGGGTTTACAATTACCATTGATGGCCCTGCAAGTTTGTTCAAGTCTAGCACGCGCTACGGATTGGCGATCGCCAAATTAATTCCCGCTTTATTGCACGTCACCAAATGGAGTTTGCAAGCCACCCTCCAAACCCGCGACTATTATACAGGTGCTAGCAAACAAGGCTTTTTTAGTTTAGATTCTCAATGCAATTTAGTCAGCCATTATTCCGCTGACAAAACTTATGACAGCATGTTAGAAGAAGCCTTCGCCAATCGTTGGGATAAACTCAAAACTGATTGGGTATTAGAACGCGAAGTAGACTTAATTCCTATTCCCGGTAGCGTCATGATTCCCGATTTTCGCCTTGTTCATCCTGATGGCAGAAACTACTTATTAGAAATTGTAGGATACTGGCGTCCTGAATATCTCCAAAAGAAGTTTTATCAAGTCCGCCATTCCGATTGCGATAACTTAATTTTAGCTATTTCCGAACGCTTAAATCTAGAAAAATCCGGAGTCAAAATTAAAGATACTCCTGCTAAAATCATCTGGTTCAAAGATAAGTTATCCCCAAAAGCCGTTTTAGAACAATTAGACTCTTAATCACTTAAAATTTCAA
>JAAHGE010000997.1 GCA_010672635.1 Desertifilum sp. SIO1I2
CATCTTCTCTGTTCCAATTTCTTCATCTGATTGAGCTGCAACAATTGCAGGCACACTCTGCACGACAAACGGTGCAGCATCTTCCGGTTCAAGAGCAGCAACAATCCCTACCTCCTCTAGCTCCCAGCTGCTGCCAACGCCTTGCCGAGAAAGGATTCTTGCACAGTAGCCTCCGCAGACTTACCCGCATCAGGCAAGGGAGGAGCATTCAACAGCTTTCGAGACAAATCAAACGTTGCGTTATCCACTCCCGCAAGATACTCGTTCAACTGCTTTCGCAAAATCGCCCGCGCTTGTGAGATGCGTTTGCGAACATTGTCGTAAGAGATAGCAAGCTGTTGAGCAATGTCCTGATAGGATTTCTCCCGAACGAAGTGCAGGACAAACGGAGAGTGCAGTCTTTCTGGTAAATTCTCAATAGCACGGTGGATTTTGGTTTCCAGTTCGCCTCGCGATGCAGCACAACCAGGCGTATCGTACACAGAAACCAATCCCTTCTCTTCGCGCTCAGCTATTACATCCAAACTTTCCATCCGATAAGCGCCTCGGTTGCGCTCTCGGTGCATATCTATGCAGAGGTTATGAGTCAGTGTAGTCAACCAAGCTCTGAAGTTGGTGATAACATCAGCGCCATCTCGTACCTTTTCCCAAGCTTTGAGCATCGCTCGACTCAGGGCATCTTCCGCATCAGTCCGGTTCCCCCCATCCACTTAATGCAGCAACGGTGAAGATAATCTCGATACTGCTGCCATTGCTGCCAAAACCCATTCCCTAAATCTTCTGAACTTCCCCGTAGGTATGATGCACTAACTGTTTGAGAATCTGACATAAATCAATAACTGGTAGTGAACCCAATTGATGCATAAAAACTCTTGAAAAACCCTTCCTTCTCGAATTACAAGCGCATCTAAATGCCAGCAAAAATATCGCCCAGTACACAAAATATTGTCTGAGTACCATCAACTTGATAGACACTATTGCCTGTTCTACAATGGGAGTCAGTTTTTCATAGGATGCATCCCCACACTTACTTCAAAAAGCCAGCGCTCTAGCACTTCCACCCACCAAGTATGAGGAAAATGAACCAAAAACTTGTAGGATGCACATGATCTCAGCTGACTTGGGAAAAGATTATAAACCTGACAGAGCCTGGTTTATAGACTCGATCAAGTCTATAGCTGTTACTCCGCGA
>JAAHGE010000998.1 GCA_010672635.1 Desertifilum sp. SIO1I2
TGATGATTGCTCTCGATCGGCCGGTAGTCAGCATTCCCAAAATGGCAGTTCCGGCTAGCCCCACCACCGTTCAACCCAATAGTTCGGGGAACTTACATCGGATCTTACAAGGAAACGGCGAACCCAGTTAGGAAGACACAGGCGGCGAGTAGCACCAATTTCCACTGGCGATCTTAACGCCCCCTAAACGTTCAACCTGCAAGCGGCTCATCAAATAGGCCCACGCAAAACCGAGAGTACGATTGGCTTCATCCCAGATTTCGATCTGTTGCCGATCGTACTCGTTTTGATTGGGGGGGTTTTGGGGAGAATAGCCTTCTAGACGGTCTAAATCTTCTAGAATCTGCGGATCGTTGAAGGTTAAAACAAAACCTCGTACAGGTTGCTCTCCAAGAGTCAGGGCCGGATATCCTACAGGGAGGGCAAATAATTGACCGAGAGCGATCGCGCTTTGCTCTGCGATCGTTTTTCCCTGACAATACCTCTGGTAGTTGTACTCCCCAGGCTTCAGGGTACCGTAGACAAATACGCGAATCGGTTGAATCATCCTTTAGGCTCCCGTTTTTGGACAATTCTAAATTAGGGAACAACAGCTAGCGATTGTTTGATAGTAAACCAGGCGCTAAATCTAAGACATCGCCCCGATCGCTCATCCACTTGGGGGAGATTTAAGTGCGATCGCCCAAAGGGGGTTCGACCCGCAAGCCAAAATAAGTCAAAATTAAATCGCTAGAGCCATTATTGGTAATTTCATGCTCCTCAAATGGCTCAATCGCAACACAACTTCCTGGTTCCATTGGATAATCTTGCCCGTTAATCCGAATTGTGCCATAGCCCGATTCAACAAAGAAAACTTCACACATATCAGTATGGGCATGGGCGGGCGCAACCTGTCCGGGAGCGAAACAAGCTTGCGAAAAATTAGTTAAATGGGGAATATCGCCCCAGCGTAGCATCACCCGCTTTTGAATCGCCGGGTTGTGGGAAACCGCTTCTACGGCTAAATCGTTAAGTTGAGTCAGTTTCATCGGAAAGAGTGCTGAGTGTAAAGTGCTGAGTGCTGAGTAAGTTCCGAGTTCCGAGTTCCGAGTTCCGAGTGGGGAAGTGAGTGCTGAGTTAATAGTTACCAAGTTTTTCTATCTCTTCTTCTCCCCATCCCCCCATCTCCCCATCCC
>JAAHGE010000999.1 GCA_010672635.1 Desertifilum sp. SIO1I2
TGTTGGATTACGCTATACGATTTTGCTCGCTATGCAGAATTGGAGATGGCGTTTATTGAGGAACAGAAATCGATGTTTCTCACCCTCAATGATTTCGATCCGCAAATGCAGTTAGCGAAAGTCACTAAGCGAGGAACGCCTGGGGGAGAAAAGCGGGTTGAGGTGGAGTATGACGGATCTTGGTATAAGGCGAAGATTCTAGAACAAAAGGGAAACCAAGCCAGGGTATTCTATATTGTCGATCGTTCCGAAGAATGGGTAGAAAGCGATCGCATTCGCCCCTACGAACCGGAAACCTTTAGCAAGGGTAAAGCGGTGGAGGTGGAATTTGACGAGGAGTGGTATCCCGCAACCGTGAAGCGCGGCTGGTACGGTCTGCATTTTGTCAGTTACGACGGCTATGATGAAACCTGGGATGAATGGGTGGGAAGCGATCGCATCCAATCTCCTTAAACTCTGCCCTATACACCTATGATTGACGTTCCTTCCGGTATGATGTCGAATCAGATTGCGTTGCGCGTCCATACTGAACCCGAAGGGAAATCCTAGCCGCGCTTTCGGGTTCGGTATGTCGCTTAATTCAGGGGAATAGGGATATTTTTGAGGCGGGGGATGTGGAGAAGATTTTGCACTCGGTGGATAGCCATTTTCCCAGAACTCGCCTTGTCTGTATTTGTGCAACAGCGCTAGGTGGTATCATTGAAGCTTGCGATAGTTAGTCCCATCGCTAGGATTTAACCATCCTACATTTTCCCATTTCTTATAAGCGAACCACCTGTCATAGCCCTCAACCTTCACTTCAAGCTGTACCCACTCTACATACCAAGCTGGCCAAGCATCAGCCCAATATTTTTCCAGTTTGAGTTCGACTGGAACCTGAAATAGACGATCGACTTTTAAATTGAAATTGCTCGTATTAAAAGGACCGTATGTTTCTGTTGTATTAGCTTCAAAATCGTTTCCCGGATTATCTAACGCCCACCAATCTTCGTGAGCGACTCTGAACGACACATAAGAATCTGTGCCAGCACCATCACTGCTAGAAGGCAGAGTTTCTCCACCTGTGCGGATTGTGACTTTAACTTGACTGATTTTAGCTGTGCGATCTAAAGTATGGTTCCCATCCTGCCAGTTGACCACTATAGGTCCAGTCCATGCCAAGGAAGAATCTGGG